>JAJYAF010000205.1 GCA_021779655.1 Pseudomonadota bacterium | reverse complement strand
GAAGTGCGATCAAGATCGCGGTCGATCTTTCCACCACCGGCGCGGTGCGCGCGCGCAGCGTGGCGCAGGCGCTCTCCGGCCGTGGCATCCAGCTTGTCGATGCGCCGGTGAGCGGCGGCACGCCAGGGGCGGAGGCGGGAACGCTCTCGGTCATGATTTCGGGGCCGCGCGACGCTTACGCGGTGGCGGAGCCGGCGCTGCGTATCATCGGCCAGAACCATTTCTATCTAGGCGAGAAACAGGGCCTCGGCCATACCATGAAGCTCGTCAATAACATGCTCGCGGCGAGCAATGCGATCGCGGCGTACGAGGCGCTGGTATTCGGCGCGAAATCGGGGCTCGATTCCAAAACCATGCTTGATGTCATCAACGCATCAAGCGGGCGCAGCTATATCAGCGAGGTGAAGATCCCTCAATGCAACCTCGAACGCGATTTTCCGCTGCGCTTCACCACCGCGCTGCTGCACAAGGATGTCCGGCTCGGCCTCGACGAGGCGGAAGCCGCGGGCGCGGCGATGTGGGTTATTCCGATGGTGCGCCAATTCCTTGCCTTCGCCATCGGCCAGGGCGACGGGCCGGAGGATTATGCGCGCACCATCCGCCACTACGAGGCATGGGCAGGCGCGCAGTTCGGCGCCGTGCCGAACAAGCGCGCGTCATGACCATAACGCGCGACACAGCCAGGCGCGCGGCATGAACCCTCCGGCGATGCCCCCGCTGCAACTCGGCGAGGCTGTCATCAGCAGCATCGTCGAACGTGACGGCCCGTGGCGGCGGCCGCAAGATTTCTTCCAAACCTACGATCACGCTCGCGCCATGCGCCATCTCGACGGGATGCCGGGACAGGTCTTCGATCGCGCCTCCCAGCGCCTTGTCATCACCTACCGCAGCTTCATCGTGCGCACGCCGCACCACACGATGCTGATCGATACCTGCACCGGCGAGGACAAGAATTACCAGCCGCCGTTCGATTTTCCCAAGCGGCGCTGGCTCGACGAATTCCACGCCACCGGCCTCCATTTCGAAGATATCGACTTCGTCTTCTGCACCCATCTGCACCTGGACCATTGCGGTTGGAACACGCGGCTGCTGAATGGACGCTGGGTGCCGACCTTCCCGAACGCGAAATACATCTTCCATGCCCGCGAGTACGATACCTGGAAGCGCGAGGCCGAGGCCGGGCGGGATCTCCACGGTGGGGTCTGGCGGATGAATTGCCTGCCGGTGGTTGAAGCCGGGCAGGCGCTGCTGGTCGGCGATGACTATGCGCTCGACGATCTGGTGACCCTGACGCCAACGCCTGGACATTCACCGCACCATTGCTGCGTCAACATCCAAAGCCGTGGCAGGCGGGCGTCGGTGACGGGCGATCTCATGCACCATGCGTTGCAGGTCTGCGAGCCGGACTGGTCCACCGCGTTCGATTGGGACCCGGCGCAGGCGGCGCGATCGCGCCGCCGTTTCTTCGCCCAGGTCGCGGACACCGACACGCTCATCCTGCCGGTGCATTTTCCCTGTCCGGTCGGGGGGCATATCGTCAGCGGGACGGACGGGCTGCGCTATCGCTTTACCGGATAGAACGACAGGTTACAGAAGGAGTGGCACGATGACCAAGCGTACCGAAATCGGGCAGGAGATCTTGAAGAAAACGCTCGGCGAGGAATACTATGAACGCCGCAAGCAGACCGCCAACAGCTTCAACCGCGGCCTTCGGCAACTGACGGAGGAATACTGCTTTGGCGAGGTCTGGGGGGATGGCAAGCTGCCGGCCAAGACGCGGAGCATGCTCGTTGTGGCCCTGCTCGCCGCCATGGGCCGCACAACGGAGCTCAAGACCCATGTCGGCGGGGCGATCAACAACGGCTGCTCGATGTCGGAGATCGAAGGGGTGCTGCTTCAGGTGGCAATCTATTGCGGCATTCCGGCCGGGGTGGAGGGTATCCGCGTCGCCGAGGGCGTACTGCGCGAGCGCGGGCTGCTCAAGGAATAGGGAGGCGGACGAAGCCGTTTCCACGGCTGCCAGGACCCTGCCGCCGTTTGCCAAATGGTTGCCAGGCAGATAGTCTTCCGCCCATTGGAAGGTCCGCCTGGCGCGACGGCATGAGCCGCCCCGGGCCCTTTTCGACAGAAGAACAACACACGGAAGGACTTGCAATGGATCTCGATCTCAAGGGCAAATCGGTCGTCGTCACCGGGGGGGGCTCGAATATCGGCCGGGCCATCGTGCTCGCCTTCGCGAATGAGGGAGCCAACATCACCATCGGCGACATCGATACCAACCAGGCGCAGAAGACCGCTGACCTGGCTCTCAAGATGGGCGCCGCCTCCGCCACGGTGCGGCAGACGGATGTGACTCAGTTCGACCAGGTCAAGGCTTTGATCAAAGCCGCCACGGACAAGCACGGCGCCCTGGATGCTCTCGTCAACAATGTCGGCTGGGACAAGATGATGTTTTTCACCCAGACCGAGCCGTCCTTCTGGCAAAAAGTCATTCAGATCAACTATGTCAGCGTGCTCAACTGCACTTATGCCGCGCTGGAGGCGATGATCCCGCGCAATAGCGGGGCCATTGTCTCCATCAGCTCCGACGCGAGCCGGCAGGGCGAGCCGCGTGAGGCGGTTTATGGCGGCTGCAAGGCGGCCATCAACAGCTTTATGAAAACGGTGGCCAAGGAGAATGGCCGCTACGGCATCCGCTGCAATGCTGTCTGCCCTGGCGTGACCATTCCCAATTCCGATGACGAGGTTGGCGGTGTGAGTATGTGGTCCGAAGCGAATAGCATGTTCACGCCCGACCAGTTCGAGAAAATCGCCAAATCGCTGCCGTTGCGCAAGGTCGGGCGCCCGCAGGACATCGCCAATGCTGTCGTGTTTCTCGCCTCGAAGAAGGCGGCGGGCCATGTGACCGGGCAGGTGCTCTCGGTTTCCGGCGGGTACAGCATGATTGGCTAAATCGGGTCTTATCGGGCGGCGCGGCTTGCAGGATGCAAAGCAGGCGCCGCCCGGAGGCTCAGGGCCGTGCGCTCAAACCTTTCGCTTTTGACCCTTTTGCCAGGGGTCAGGCCATGCGCTTGGCAACTTCTTCCAGCATCACCTCGGTGGCGCCGCCGCCGATCGCCTGCACCCGGGCGTCGCGTGACATGCGCTCCACTATCGTCTCGCGCATGTATCCCATCCCGCCGTGGAATTGCACGCAATCGTACATGACCTCGTTCACGAGAGTGCCGCACAGGGCCTTGAGCATCGAGACCTCCTTGGCCACGCGCTCGCCCTGGGCGTCTCGCCATGCGACGCCGTAGAGGAAGGCGCGCGCCGCCTCCACCTGCGCCGCGCGCATCGCCAGGCGCTGGCGTACGCCGCCCTGATCCCATAGGCTGGCGCCGAACGCCTTGCGCTGCTGCACCCATTGCAGGGTCAGCTCGATCGCCTTGCCAGCCTCGCCAATGCTTTGCGCGCCCAGGGTGATGCGTTCGTTCTGCAGGTTCTTCACCAGTGAATAGAACCCCTTATCCTTTTCGCCGATAAGATTTCCGGCGGGAATGCGGCAATCGGTGAAGGCCAGCTCGGCCGTGTCGCTGCACAGCCAGCCGGTTTTCTTCAGGGGCCGGGCGACGGAAAAGCCCGGCGTGCCTTTTTCGACGATGAACATCGAAATCTGGTGATTGCGCCCTGATGCCCCGGTTTTCGCCGCGACGAAATAAACATTCGCATGGACGCCGTTGGTGATGAACATCTTGGCGCCGTTCAGCACCCAGTGATCGCCCTGAAGCACGGCGGTGGTGCGCATGCTGGCAAGATCGGACCCCGCGTCGGGCTCCGTCATCGCGATGGCGGCGATGGACTTGCCGGCGATGATGTCCGGAAAGTAGCGCGCCTTCTGCTCGGGCGTGCCGGCGTGGTAGAGATGCGGACTAGCCATGTCCGTATGCACGAGGACAGAGGCGGCGAAGCCGCCGAAAGTCGAGCGCCCCAGCTCTTCGGCCAGCACCACGGTGCCCAGCGTGTCCATGGCGCTGCCGCCATATTCGGTGGGGTAGCGAATGCCGAACAGCCCCAGTTCGCCCATCTCCCGCAGGGTTTCGCGCGGGATGAACCCGCTCTCCTCCCAGGCATCGCCGAACGGGATCACCCGCTCGTCGATAAAGCGCCGCACCGTCCGGCGCAGCTGCTCATGCTCCTCCCGGAAGACGAGATGCGGGTATTCGGTGGAAGAGGTCGTGCGGTCGTCGGGCATTTGCGGTCAAACCTTCTACAAGACGTCGGGTTACATACGTTGGTTATGGGGCGTTGGGGCGGGATGCGCGCAAGGACGGGCGTGGCGGCGCCCGGGCGCGCTGGCCGGCATGGCTTGCAGCCATTGTCCACCCGGCCAGCGGCCGTTATGTAACCGGCCAGGGGGCCAGCATCAAGCTGCGCCGGGAGGGGCCAGCTTTTGCCTGTACTCGAGACCAGGATTCGCGGCGGCGAGGCGTTTGAGCGTAACGCCGCCGCCTACGCGGCATTGCTGGACGAACTGCGCGCCCGCCACCGCCACGCGGCTGCGGGCGGCGGTGAGAAGCTGCGCCTCCGCCATATCGAGCGCGGCAAGATACCAGTACGGGAGCGCATCGATCATCTGGTCGATCCGCTATCGCCGTTTCTTGAATTTTCATCACTCGGCGCCTGGGGATTATACAATAACGAAGTGCCCTGCGCGGGGATCGTCACCGGCATCGGCGTGATCTGCGGCCAGCCTTGCGTGATCATCGCCAATGACGCGACGGTAAAGGGCGGCTCGCTGTTTCATGAAACGGTGAAGAAGCATTTCCGGGCCCAGGAGATCGCGTTCGAGAACAAGCTCCCCTGCGTCTATCTGGTTGATTGCGGCGGCGCGTATTTGCAGGAACAGGACCGGGTCTTCCCCGACCGCGACCATTTCGGCGGCACGTTTTTCCAGCAATGCCGGATGTCCGCCGCCGGGCTGCCGCAGATTTCCGCCGTGTTCGGCGGCTGCACGGCGGGTGGCGCCTATATTCCCGCCCTTTCCGACGAACTGGTGATGGTGCGCGGCACCGGGCGCATCCATCTCGGCGGCCCGCCCATCGTCAAGGCCGCCATCAACGAAA
>JAJYAF010000204.1 GCA_021779655.1 Pseudomonadota bacterium | reverse complement strand
GCTTCGTCTTCCGCTCCGGCCAGTTGCTGCGCCCGGTTATCGAGGCGGCGCGGACGGCATTTCCGCGCATTGTCTACTCCGAAGGAGAGGATGAACGCACCCTGCGCGCGGTGCAGACGGTGCTGGATGACAGGATGGCCAGGCCCATCCTGCTGGGCCGTGCCGAAATCATCGCCGCCAAGATCGCGGCACTCGGCCTGCGGATGAAGCCGGGAGAGGACATTCGTATCGTCGATTTCGAGCGCGACAAGGAATTGTTCGCGGTGGTGATCAAAGACTATGAGAAAATGGTCGGCCGCCGTGGCGTGCCGCCGGGCGCCTCCAGCCGGCGGCTTTTGCGGCGTCCCACGGTGGGGGCGGGAATGCTGCTTTCCATCGGCGAGGCGGATGCCGCGATCTGCGGCGGTTTCGGCGACTGGTGGCGGCATTTCCAGTACGCGCTGCCGATCATCCCCCGGCGTTCGCGGGTGAATCGGGTGTATGCCCTGACCGCGTTGATCCTGCAACCCGGCGTTGTGTTCTTTTGCGACACCCACTGCAATGTCGACCCCTCCGCCGAGGAGGTGGCCGAAATGACGATGCTGGCGGCGGAGATGGTGCACCGCTTCGGGATCACGCCGAAAGTGGCGCTGCTTTCACACTCCAATTTCGGGGCCTCCAATTCGCCCTCGGCGCGCAAGATGCGCAAGGCGCTTACGCTGATCCGGACCGCTGATCCGGCGCTCGAGATCGACGGGGAAATGCACGCCGATGCGGCGCTGGTGGAGCAGATCCGCAACCAGGCTGTCTCCGACGGCGCGTTTTCCGGCAGCGCCAACCTGCTGGTGATGCCGAACCTCGATGCCGCCAATATCGCCTATAACCTGGTGAAGGCAACCGGCGAGGGCGTGACCGTGGGGCCGCTGCTGCTCGGCCTGAGCAGGCCGCTGCACATCGCGGTGCCGAGTGTCACCGCGCGCGGGCTGGTGAATATCAGCGCGGTGGCGGCGATGGAGGCAGCGCTCGCCGCGAAGCGCTAAAACCGATATCTTTGATAAGAACTGGTCAAACAGGCGGTTCGGAATTAATTCCAGTCCAACAACTGGGGTACCTCTGGGGGCACCTCGGGGTATCTCAGGCAAAAAACCCAGCCCGGCGCACGGATATAGCAACGATCAGCCTGTGGAGCGAACCGCATGAGCGAGTTGAATGTTTTAAGAACCGTAGACGTCGGGAAACGGGATAATGTCGCGAAACTGCGTAGCCGGGCCATTGGCGTGATCGGCGTGCTTTTCCTGTGCGTGACCGGCGCGGCACCGGAATCCGCGATGCTTGGAAATGTTCCGTTCGCCGCCGGGTACGGCACCGGGATCCATACCCCGGCCGCCTTTTTGCTGGCCATGGTCGTGCTGGTGATTTTCAGCGTCGGCTATGCGACGATGGCTTCGAAGGTATCGTCGGTTGGCGGATTTTACGCCTATATTTCGCAAGGGTTGGGGCGGGAATTGGGCATGTCGGCGGGCTTCACCGCGCTCGCCTGTTATTCCATCTTCGAGGCGTCGCTTTGTGGCCTGTTCGCCTATTTCGGGAATATCTGGCTTTCGCAGCATCTGGGTATCCATATCGGCTGGGTGTGGCTGGCTTTGGCGGCGTTGGCGGGCGGGGGAATTCTTTCCATCCGCGACGTGAGGCTCAGTACCGCGCTTCTGGGAACCGCGGTATTGCTGGAGACAATCGTGCTGCTGGTCTTCGCGTTTGGCGTGATTTTCGGGCCCGGCCGCACAAGCTTCTCGCTGGAGGCGCTGAACGTCTTTCATGTCATGATGCCGACCGTGGCGGGGAAGGTGGGGAATGTTGCCATTCCCGCAGGCGCGCCGGCCGTTGGCATCTTCATGGCCTTCTGGTCCTGGGTTGGATTTGAAATGGCGCCGAACTATGCCGAAGAAAGCCGCAACCCCAAGCGCGTGGTTCCCCTCGCGCTCTATGCGTCGGTGATTTTCCTTGGCATATTCTACGCATTCGTTTCGTGGTGCGGGATTTCCGCCTATCCCAGTTCCGGCGCGATGCTGGCGCAGGCGGTCAACGATTCCGGTGATTTCTACTTCCTGCCGATGAAACAATTCGTCGGCCCTCTGGGTTACCAGGCGCTGAGCTTTCTGATTCTAACCAGCTCCTTTGCCTGCGCGATGGCGTTCCATAATACCGCCGCGCGGTATATCTATTCGCTGGGCCGCGAGGGCGTGATCCCTCATCATTTCAGCAAAACGCACGATATTGCTCGCAGCCCGCATGTGGCTTCCATAACCCAGACCTGCCTTGCCGCGGCATGGGTGCTGCTGTTTGGCATCTTCAACGGGTTCAACAACCCGATGGACCAGGCCTATAACGGAATCTACACGCTTTTTGCCGTGCTGGGTACCGGCCTTGTCCTCGTTCTGCAGGCGTTCGTTTCGTTGGCGATTTGGAACTATTTCCGCAGGAATGGCGGCGGCAGCCTGCTCAAGACCACGGTCGCCCCGTGGATATCAGCTGTCACGCAGCTTGCTCTGGTGTATCTGCTGGTCTCCAACCTTGTCACCTTCGCGGGCAGTTCGGCCTTTGCCAACGCCATTCCCTATGTTGGCGCGGCGATCATTCTGTTCGGGCTGGTCTGGGGCGTCGTGCTCAAGCGCTTCAATCCCGAAGCCTATAACCATATCGGCCGCATGGTTTACGAAACCGACTAAACGCGACAAAACGGCTATACCGTCAGGTTGCACGGTCTGCGGTTGGACGCCATTCCTTATGAGGGCATGACCAATTCGGGAGCAGGGCATGAGCACATCGCTGCAGGGACGGGTTGTTGTGGTCACTGGCGGCTCGAAGGGTATTGGCCGGGGTATCGCCAAGGTGTTTGCCGCGGCGGGAGCCACCGTGGCGATCATGGCCCGGAACGCCGGGGATGCGGATGCCACGGCACAGGCGATCGGCCATGGTGCGTATGGTATTGTGGGTGATGTAACGATACCGCGCAGCCTCGCCGATGCCATGGCCGAGATTGCGCGGCGCAGTGGCGGAATAGATGTGCTTTGCGCCAATGCCGGAATTTTCCCCCAGGCACGGCTTGAGGAGATGACCGCGGCGCAATGGGATGCGGTGAGCGATACCAATCTCAAAGGCACGTTTCTCTCGGTGCGGGCTGCGCTCCCTTATCTGAAAAAATCGGATCAGGGCCGTATTGTCCTGACCTCGTCGATCACCGGACCGGTCACCGGATATCCGGGCTGGGCGCATTACGCGGCGACCAAAGCCGGTCAACTCGGCTTCATGCGGACCGCCTGCCTCGAACTGGCGCAATATGGCATCACCGTGAACGCCGTGCTGCCCGGAAACATCGTAACCGAGGGTCTGGCCGCGATGGGCGAGGCCTACCAGAAATCCATGGCGGCCTCGATCCCTTTGAAACGGCTTGGAACGGTGGAAGATATCGGTTATGCGGCGCTCTATTTCGCCTCCAGGGAGGCTGGATACGTGACCGGCCAGACGATCATCGTGGACGGCGGCCAGGTCCTCCCGGAGACGCTGGAGGCTCTGGATTGAACCGGGGTGACCTTTCGTCAGGCGCTGCGCCTGACGGTATTCGGACTGGTGCGTCCCGCAATCCCTTTCGCTTCCCGGCGCGCATGAGTGGCGATACTGTCATGTGGAAATTCGGTTTCTTTTTTCTTGACTTCCCCTTACGGCTTTCTCAGAGTCGCGTAAAATAGTATAAGCGAAAGAGGAAGCCGGCATGCAGCAGGATCATGGGATGCAGCACGTTGACGTAGCCGTCATCGGCGCCGGGTTTTCAGGCCTTTACCTTCTGCATCGGCTCCGTCTAGCTGGCTTCAACGCCGTTTGCCTTGAGGTTGCCGACGATGTTGGCGGCACATGGTACTGGAACCGCTATCCCGGGGCTCGCTGCGACGGTCAGACTTTCGATTACCAGTTCACTTTCGACCCTGAGCTTCGAAAAGCCTGGAAATGGTCTGAAAAATACGCGACCCAGCCAGAAATTCTGCGTTACCTGGGCTTTATTGCGGATCGGTACGATCTGCGCCGGGATATCCGGTTTGAAACGAAATTAACCGCGGCCTCCTGGAATGAAAACTCGGAGCGGTGGATTTTGCGGACCGACGCGGGGCCATCCGTCTCGTGCCGCTACTACATCATGGCGACCGGTTGTCTGTCGGCTCCGAAGCCGCCGGAAATCCCGGGGGCGGAAAGCTTTGAGGGCCAGATTCTTATAACGGGCCAATGGCCGCATGAAGATGTGGATTTGACCGGCAGGCGGGTTGCCGTGATCGGAACGGGGTCCTCGGGCATCCAGCTTATCCCCATTGTTGCGGAACAGGCCGCCGAGCTTACCGTTTTCCAGCGGACACCCAACTTTGCTTTTCCTGCTCACAATGGCCCCGTGGTGTCGAAACGGCTGGAATGGCTTGAGAGAGACCCGGAGGGCTATCGTTCCGCGGCGCGTTCATCATCGTCGGGCGTGCCGACTTCCAGAGCGTCCAGAATGAGCTGGGAGATGACGGATGCCGAAAGGCGGGAGCGTTTCGAAGCGGCCTGGAATGAAGGCGAGCTCGTCGCCATGCTTACCGAGCTATGGTCTGACCAGGGATATGACCTTGAAGCCAATAAACTCGTTCAGGATCTTATTCGGGAAAAAATCCGGAGCAGGGTGACGAATCCCGAGATTGCCGAGCTTCTCAGCCCCCATGATCACCCCATGGGGTCCAAGCGGCCCTGCCTGGAGACCAACTATTTCGAGACGTACAATCGTTCTAACGTAAAGCTGGTTAATCTCCGTGAGGAGCCGATTGTCTCCATCGGGCCCGGTGAAATCAATACGCGGAGCCGATCCGTGGCGGTCGATACCATCATTTTCGCGACCGGCTTCGATGCGATGACGGGCGCCTTATTGTCCATCAACCCTCTCGTGGGAAGAGGCGGCAAAACGCTTTCGGAGGTTTGGGCCGATGGACCGAAAAGCTATCTTGGGCTGACAGTGGCGGGGTTTCCGAATTTCTTCATGATTACCGGACCGGGCAGCCCTTCCGTGCTGTCGACTATGGCTGTCTCGATCGAGCAGCATGTGGATTGGGTGGTGGGCCGGCTGACAGAAATGCGCTCGTCGGGGT
>JAJYAF010000203.1 GCA_021779655.1 Pseudomonadota bacterium | reverse complement strand
GACGACAACCAAGGAGATGCTGCGCCGCATGCTGGGCGGCTTCGGCCCGGCGCACGCCGCCGATGCCTCCTTCAACAACCATATCGGCGTGCCGCTGACACTGGCGCGCATGCCGCGCGAGACGGCCTTCGCGGTGCTGGAGATCGGGATGAACCATGCCGGAGAAATCGCCCCCCTTGCGCGGCTGGCGCGGCCGCACGTGGCGGTGATCACGAATATCGAATCCGCGCATATCGGCCAGCTGGGCTCACTGGAGGCGATTGCCGCGGAAAAGGCGACGCTGTTTAACGGCCTGGAGCCTGGAGGCGCGGCCATTCTGCCCGAGGATTCGCCGATGCTCGCGCGGCTTGAGTATTTTGTTCCGGATGGCGTACGAAAAATCGGTTTCGGCGCCAAGGGCGGGCAGGTGCGGCTGCTGGACGTTTCCGGCGGCGCCGAAGGCAGCGACATCGCCTGCCGGGTCGGCGGACAAACCCTCCGGTTCCATCTGCCGGCACCCGGGCGGCACCTGGCCATGAACGCCGCGGCGGCGCTTGCGGTATGCCACGCGCTGGGCCTCGATCCCGAGCGCGCGGCGGCGGCGCTGGGCGGTTTTACGCCTTTCGCCGGCCGTGGGCTGCGCAAGACGATCCGCGTGCCGGGCGGCCAGGCGATGTTGCTGGATGAGAGCTATAATGCCTCCGGCGCTTCGGTGCGCGCCGCACTCGCGGTTCTGCGCTTGCAGCCCGGACGCCGCGTGGCGGTGCTGGGAGATATGCTGGAGCTTGGCGAGCAGGCGGCAGCTGAGCATGAGAACCTGGCGGCCGATGTGGATGCGGCCGCGGATATTCTGTTCGCCTGCGGTCCGATGATGCGGCGCCTGTTCGAGCATGTTTCGCTCACGAAACAAGGCGGGTTCGCGCCGGATGCGGCGGCGCTCGCCGGGCTTGTACCATCCCGCCTTCGCCCGGGCGATGCGGTGCTGGTCAAGGGCAGTTACGGCAGCCGCATGCGTGACGTGATCGCCGCGCTGGAAGCTGGCTGATGCTTTACGCATTGTTGTTTCCGCTGGCCGGACAGGTCCACTTTTTCAACCTGTTCCGCTACATCACCTTCCGCGCCGCCGGCGCCTGCCTGACCGCGCTGATCATCAGCTTCTGGCTGGGGCCGAAGCTGATCCGCTGGCTCAAATCCATGCAGCGCCATGGCCAGCCGATCCGCGAGGACGGGCCCGAGCGGCATCTGCTCGAAAAGAAGGGCACGCCCACGATGGGCGGGGTGCTGATCCTGATTGCGCTCGGCCTGTCCACGCTGATCTGGGGCGACCTGGAGAATGGCTATGTCTGGGCGGTGCTGCTTGTCACGTTCGGCTATGGCCTGGTTGGCTTCGCCGACGATTTCCTGAAGCTCACCCGGCGCAATACAAAGGGCGTGAACGGCAGGGTGAAACTGGCTTGCCAGGCGCTCATCGGCATCATCGCGGCGGTCTGGATGACTTCGCTGATGCCCGTGCCGCTGGGCGGCGAACTCGCCGTGCCGGTATTCAAGCATCTGCTGATTCCCTTTGGCATGTTCTTTCCCGTTATCGCGATGTTCGTGATGATGGGGGCGTCCAACGCGGTCAACCTCACGGATGGGCTGGATGGTCTGGCGATCGTGCCGACCATCGTCGCCGCCACCGTCTTCGCGTTGATCGCGTATCTGGTCGGCAACCGGATTTTCGCGAATTACCTGCAACTCAACTACGTCTCCGGCGCCGGTGAGCTGATGGTGTTCCTCTCCGCCCTGGTTGGCGCGGGGCTTGGGTTTCTGTGGTTCAACGCGCCGCCAGCCGCCGTATTCATGGGCGATACGGGCAGCCTTTCGCTGGGCGGCGCGCTGGGCGCGGTGGCGGTCTCGACCAAGAGTGAGATCGTGCTTGCCATCGTGGGCGGGCTGTTCGTGGTGGAAACGGTTTCGGTCATCGTCCAGGTCTTCTGGTACAAGCGCACCGGCAGGCGCGTGTTTCTCATGGCGCCGCTGCATCATCATTTCGAAAAGAAGGGCTGGGCGGAGCCCACGATCGTCATTCGTTTCTGGATCATTTCCATGATCCTCGCCTTGGTGGGTCTGGCCACCCTGAAGATCAGATGAGCGGGGAAGATCAGATGAGCGGGAACGCGATGCGTTTCGCGCCGGTTTTCCAGGGCAGCCGTTTCGCCGTGCTGGGTCTGGCCCGGGCCGGGTTGCCGGCGGCGGCGGCGCTGCAAGCCATGGGGGCGGAGGTTTATGCCTGGGACGATTCGCCCACCGCGCGCGACGCCGCGCAAGGGTTTACCCTGCTTCCACCCAGCGCCATCGGCAAGCCGCTCACCGGGCTGGTGCTCTCGCCCGGCATTCCGCACGGGCTGCCACGGCCGCATCCGGAAGCGGCCTGGGCGCGCGCCCAGGGGGTTCCCATCCTCACCGATGCGGAACTGCTCTATCGGGCGGTGCGCGGCTCGGCCAGCGCCGCGCGCTTTGCCGGCATCACCGGCACCAACGGCAAATCCACCACCACCGCCCTGCTCGCGCACATCCTCACCCGTGCCGGCATCCCCAACGCCGCCGGCGGCAATCTCGGCACGGCCGCGCTTGGCCTGCCGCCGCTGCCTGATAACGGCGTTTATGTGCTGGAGATGTCGAGCTACATGTTGGAGCGAATCGCCACCCTTCGCTTTGATGTCGCGGCGATGCTCAATCTCTCTCCCGATCATCTCGACCGGCATGGCGACATGGCGGCCTATGCCATGGCCAAGCGGCAGATTTTCGCCCGCCAGGACACTGACTGCACAGCGGTCATTGGCATCGACGATACCGATTCGCGCGCCATGGCGGCGTGGCGCGAAACAATGCCCGGCCGCGTCGCGCGCGTCTCGGGCGCGGCGTTCTGCGTGGCCGGCGGGCGGGCGCTGCCGGGCGAGCACAATGCCCAGAATGCTTTTGCCGCCAGCGAAATGGCGCGCGCTCTGGGGGTGACGGAAGAGGCCATCGCCGAGGGGATCATGAGCTTCCCCGGCCTGCCGCACCGGCAGGCGGAAATCGCGGAAATCGCCGGTATCCGGTTTATCGACGACAGCAAGGGCACCAACGCCGACGCCACGGCGCGCGCCATGGCCTGCTATGAGCGGTTCATCTGGATCGCCGGCGGCATCGCGAAGGCCGGCGGCATCGCGCCGCTTGCCGGGTTTTTCCCGCGCGTGGCCAAGGCCTTTCTCATCGGCCAGGATGCGCCGGCGCTGGCCGCGACACTCGCCGGCCATGGCGTCGCGCATGAGATTTCCGGCACGCTGGCCAAGGCCGTGCCGGCGGCCTTCGCCGCGGCGCGCGCCGAAGGTGCTGCCGTGGTGCTGTTCTCCCCGGCCTGCGCGAGCTTCGATCAGTTCAGGAGCTTCGAGGAGCGCGGGGAGGTTTTCGCGGAATGTGTCGGCCTGCTGCGGCGGGGGAACGGCTGATGCCCGCGGTCTCGCGCGCGGATACCTCCGTCATCGGCCGCTGGTGGTGGAGCGTGGACCGGGTGACGCTGCTCGCGCTCGGCGTGCTGATCGGCATCTGGTACGTGCTGGCCTTGGCGGCGATGCCGGGATTCTCCGGCCGCATCACCGACCCGCATACCCTGGCGATGATCAAGCAGGTCGTCTTTCTCGGCCTCGGCGGCGCCCTGATGCTGGGGATTTCGATGTTCAGCCTGCGCCAGGTGAAGCTGGCCGCGCTCGGCTCGGGGATCGTGTTTTTCCTGCTCACCGGCTTCACGCTCGTCCACGGCGTGGAGGTGGACGGCGCGCATCGCTGGATCTCCCTTCCCGGCTTCACGATTCAGCCGAGCGAGTTCCTGAGGCCGGCCTTCATCATCGTCTCCGGCTGGCTCATCGCGGAATCGCGCCGCACGCCGGGCTTTCCGGGCCGGCGCGCGGCGTTGGGGCTGTTTCTCGTCACCGCCCTGCTTCTGAAGATGCAGCCCGATATCGGCATGACGGCGCTGTTCACGCTTGTCGTGTTCGCGCAGTTCTACCTGGACGGGCTGGAGATGCGGTGGGTCGGCGTGGCCGCCGGGGTGATCGTGGTGGCGGCGATTGCCGCGTTCCTGTTCATCGCGCACGTGCATACGCGGGTCGAATTGTTCCTGCATCCGAACAAGACCAACGCCTACCAGGCGATCACCGCGCTTTCCGCCTTCGGCAATGGCGGGCTGTTCGGCCTTGGGCCGGGCGAGGGGCAGGTGAAGCATTTTTTGCCGGATGCGCGCGCGGATTTTGTCTTCGCGGTGGCGGGGGAGGAGTTCGGCCTGCTGTTCTGCGGCTTTATCGTTCTGGTTTTTGCCGCCATTGTCATCCGGGCGATGATCCGGCTGCTGGCGGAGCCGGACCTGTTCGTGGTGCTGGCGGCCGGCGGACTGATCGTGGGCTTCGGCCTCCAGGCTTTCGTGAACATGGCGTCCGCGCTCTCGCTGATCCCGACCAAGGGGATGACCCTGCCGTTCATTTCCTACGGAGGCAGTTCGGTGCTGGCGGTCGCCATGCAGATGGGCTTTCTGCTGGCCCTGACACGCAAGCGCCACCGTGGGGATCTCGCGTGAGGGGCGCGCGGCTGCGGCCGATCGTGATCGCCGCCGGGGGCACTGGCGGGCATTTCTTCCCCGCCGAGGCGCTGGCGCGGGTCCTGGCCGCGCGCGGCGAGCGTGTGGTTCTGATGACCGACGCGCGTTCTTCCGCCGCGCGCTCGGCTGTGTTCGCGGGCGGAGAGGTTCACGTGATCGCCGGCGCCGGCCTGGCCGGGCGCAGCTTCGGCCGGGCGGTAGCCGGCGCGGCGGCAATCGCCAAGGGAACATTCGCCGCGCGCCGCATCTTGAACCGGCTTGCGCCGGCGGCGGTGGTCGGTTTCGGCGGCTATCCGGCGGTCGCGCCGATGCTTGCCGCGCGCACCCTGCGGCCTTCCCCGGTCTTGATCCTGCACGATCAGAACGCGGTTCTCGGCAAGGCGAACCGGTTTCTCGCGCGGCTTTCCGGCACCATCGCGCTCAGCTTTCCGCACACCGCCGGCCTGCCCGCGGGGTGCAGCGGCACACTTACGGGCAACCCGGTTCGCCCGGCGATTCTGGCTCAAGCCAAGGCAGCGTATGCGCCGCCCGCGGCTGGGATCAACCTGCT
>JAJYAF010000202.1 GCA_021779655.1 Pseudomonadota bacterium | reverse complement strand
CCGGATCGTACCGGGTAGGGTCGGGCGATGGGTCGGTTCCGATCTGGCTCACCGCTACCAGCGGCACCCCGCTCGCCTGGTCGATTTGATCGGTAAAGGTGACGGTCTGCCGTTGGTAGGGTGCTGCGCCGGGCGTTGTTCCGGTGGTATCCGCGTTCGCGATGTTTTCCGCAATTACTTTCAGCCGTGTATCCTGAGCATCCAGGCCCGCCGCGGAGATATTCAGTACGTTCGCGATGTCCATATCAGCGATATCCACTTCAGTGTGAAAGCGAAACCGGTATTGCCACGAATCAGGCGGCGGCGGATCCGAGCGCGGTCTTGAACATGCCCATATAGGCCTGATACACATTGGCGGCGAGCTGCTGGTTGGCCTCGTTCTGTGAGACTTGTTCCAGTTGCTTATCCAGGGAAACCGCATTGCCGTCCGGCGAATGCTCGCCGGGCGCGCTGGTCACGGAAGCCGCTATGGGTGCAAGCGTTGGAGCAGGCAGATCGGCCGGATTGTTCTGCAGCATCGGCATGCCAGCATTGGCGCCATTCAGATAATCCGAGAATGAAACCACCTGCAGGGGCTGGAAGCCCGGCGTATCGATATTTGCCATGTTACTCGCCAGGACAGTCTGTACATCGGCGAGATAACCGAGCCTTCCGGCGGCAAGAGCTAGAAGCGAAGTGGTCATGCGGACTCAGCCAAAAAGTGAATCATAAGACATATTCTGCCGCAGGATAGGTCAAAGAACGGTTAACGCTCTGGTGATTAAAACCGATGGAAGTAAATATCTCAATCGGGAGACGGCGTGATTAAGGGAGTGTTAGCGGTTGGCGTTGCATCCTGCGTCATGAAACATAAACCGGGCCGCTAATGTCAGGATCAGGCATAAAATCAGTTACCAGGGAAAAAACAGGATCGGAAGCATATGTTCGGCGCGAACCCCACAATTTCCACATTGCTTGCGCTGGGTTTCACTCTCGCGCTGATCTGGCTGGCCGCCAAGCTGTTAACGATAATCAACCGGAACGGCACGCTGCCGGTCTTCGCGCCGCTGAGAATGTCATCTGGCTCACCGGCGTTGACGCTGGAATCGGTTATCCATATCGCGCCACGGCGCAAGGTAGTGGTTCTGCGCTATGGAGAGCAGCGTCTTGCGCTGCTTACCGGCGGGCCAATGGATGTCTCGCTCGGCTGGCTCCCGCCATCGCCGCCATCGCCGCCATCGCCCTTGGCCTGATCTTCCTGCTTCCGCTCACCGGCAGTGCCTTTGCCCAATCCGTCAGCCTCGACCTTGGAGGCGGCAGCACGCCGGATCCTGGGGAGACGGCAAAGCTTGCGCAGCTTGTCGTTGGCATCGGCATTCTTTCGCTGGCGCCCGGCCTTTTGATCATGCTCACCTCCTTCACGCGTATCATTATTGTGCTGAGCATCTTGCGAAACGCGCTTGGCACACAGACCACGCCGCCAAACATGGTGCTGATCGGGCTCGCTTTATTTCTCACGTTTTTCGTGATGCAGCCCACGTTACAGCAATCCTGGCAGAACGGCTTGCTGCCGATGAGCAACGGAGAGATGGATACAATCAGCGGGCTCAAGGCAGCGGCGGCACCCTTTCACGGGTTCATGGCCGCCAATGCAAGGCCGGAAGATATCGGCCTTTTCCTCAAGCTTGGCAATGTCGCCCCGCCGGCCAACGCGGCGGCGACTCCCTGGCGGGTTCTCGTGCCTGCTTTCGCCATCGGCGAACTGCGTCGTGGCTTTGAAATGGGCTTTTTAATCTATCTGCCCTTCCTCGTTATCGATCTCGTGGTCTCGTCCATCCTGATGAGCCTGGGAATGATGATGCTTCCACCAACAGCCGTTTCGTTACCGTTCAAACTGATTTTCTTCGTGCTCGTGGATGGTTGGCAGCTCGTTTGCGGCAGCCTGGTGCAAAGTTTCGCGCCGCTCCACTGAATTGCTCATGGTGCGTCGGCTCAAGCGCCGATGCGGAGGCTAAGCAGCAGCGCGTCGATCGCGCCTTCGTAATAGTTACGCCGCAGCCCGATTTGGGTGAACCCGAGCTTTTCGTAAAATCTCCGGGCAGCGATATTCGTCGCCGCCACTTCCAGATGCAGAATCGAAACTTCGCGGGCCTTCAAATAATCAATTCCCGCTACCATCAGGCCCGTTGCTATTCCCTTCCGCCTTTTCGTCACCCCGATCGTCAGAATCTCCGCTTCATCGGCCACCAGGCGCAGGAGCAGAAAACCGCCCTCTTCGTCGATGAACCCAGCCGTCCCGCTCTGGCCTAGGAGCGTGAGGAAATCGGCTTCTTGCCAGGGATTATCGGGAAATGCGTCCGCATGGAGTGCGGCCAGCACGGCCGCATGTTCCGAGCCTGCGATCATGCCGGTTGCGGCCGCGGACCATTCGCGGGCAGCTTTGCCTCGGGCGGGTCCACATAAACCGGCTGAGCGGGATGCGCCGGCAGCCCGGCGGCCCGCCGAGCCAAGGCAGCGCGCGCCACCCAAATCGGGTCCACCAGCCGGGCATTGGTAAGCAGCACGTCATGGCCTGTCGCGGCCAGCCGCGCCGCGACCTCTTTTGCCGCGTCGCCGGCCAGCGCGATCGGTGTGGCGATGCCCGGAACGTCCGCATCCGCGAAGGCTTCGGCAACCCCATCCCGGATCAGGAAAATCCGGCCCCGCCGCGCCCGTATTGCAATCCAGAGAGGCCGGTGTGGCATGGGAAACGCCGCATTGAATGCCTCGCCGACGTTGACGCCCCATAGCGGCAGCCCCGTTGCCGCCGCATATCCCTGCGCCACCGCTATGGCGCTGCGCAGTCCCGTAAAACTCCCGGGGCCGACCGTTACGGCAACCAGTGCAGGCGCCACATCCACCCGCGCCAAGGCGCTGGCCATCAGCTGTGGGAGGATTTCCGTAAGCCCGGTCCGCGCCTCTGCAACCAGCCGGACGCTGGGCGCACCCGCTTCGTCTGTCAGCGCCACCCCTGCCCGTGGGCCGGCGGCATCGATCGCGAGGATCAAGCCATTTTGCGCGCTCAAGCGAGAATGGCCGCTTCTTCGAAGTCGAGCCTGGGCAGCCGGGGAGGCGGCTGTATCGGCGCGGCATACCCCAGGTTAAGAAGGAAATTCGATTTCCATCCGTTATGTCCGAAAAAGGCATTATCGACCGTCGCTTTATCGAACCCCGACATGGGACCGCAAGCGAAGCCCAGCGCCCGGGCGGCCATGATCATATATGCGCCCTGGAGCGTGGAATTCCTGAACGCGGTTTCGTGCGCCAGCTCGGGATTGCCGGAATACCAGATTTTTGTATTCTCTCCCGGATAGAGTTTCGGCAACCGCGAGTAGAACATGGGATCGTAAGCGATGATCACGGTCACCGGCGCGGCCATTGTCTTATCCAGGTTGCCGGCGCTGAGTGCCGGGCGCAACCTCGCCTGGCCCTCCGGCGTACGGATGAACACGAACCGGGCCGGCGAGCAGTTGCCCGAGGTCGGCCCTAGCTTCACCAACTCGTAGAGAGCCGCCAGATCGGCATCGGTTACCGGCTGGTCTGTCCACTCCCAACTTGTCCGCGCGTTGCGGAACAGGATGTCCAGAGCGCGGTCGTCAAGACCCATGGCAAACGACTCCGGGAATCAAGAGGTGGCCTGCCTGACCGACCGTACTTCCGGAATGTAGTGCTTGAGCATGTTTTCGATCCCATGCTTGAGCGTCGCGGTAGAGGAAGGACAGCCGGAACAGGAGCCCTGCATTTGCAGGCTCACCACGCCGTCACGATAACCGCGAAAAATGATATCGCCGCCGTCGCCGGCCACCGCCGGCCGCACGCGCGCCTCCAGCAATTCTTTGATCTGGTCCACGATCTCCCGGTCTTCCGGCGCTACGTCCTCTTCCACCGCCTCCGCCGCTTCGCTCATCACCGGCAGCTCCGAGACGAAATGCTCCATGATAGCGGCCAGCACCTGGGGCTTGAGGCTCTGCCACTCCGCCTGACCGGTTTTCGTCACGGTGATGAAGTCCTGACCTAAAAATACCCGCGCGACGCCCTCCAGCCCGAACAGAGCATGGGCAAGCGGGCTGATCAGCGCCGCGTCCGCGTCGGCGAAATCCGCGGTACGCCCGGCCAGCACCGGCCGGCCGGGCAGAAATTTCAATGTTGCCGGATTGGGCGTGCTTTCGGTCTCAATGAACATTTGCTTCTCCATAATCAGGACCAATAAGGTCTCCTTGGCTTCAAGATCGGCGCTTTTTCGCCGGAAGACAAGCCCGCTTGCTCAGTTGCCAGCCTTACGTTACGAACCGGACAGATGACGGTGGCCCCGAACAGAAGGGGCTGAAACGGGAATGCGGTAGCCAAGCCGCAGCTGTCCCCGCAACTGTAGGCGGCGAGTGACGGCCACATGCCATTGCCCAAAGGGCGAGAAGGCGGCCGGAACAAGAACCCGCAAGCCAGGAGACCGGCCGGCATCGAGACATTTGCGCGCAACTGGCCGGGGAGTGCCATTGCGGAAGGGAGAAAGACCCTGAGCCTCTGTCGCCCGCACACATTGCCGCGCGTCCCCGCGCGGCTGGCAGGAGGTTGTCATGCCTGTTCCGTTTCTGCGCCGCATCGTCCGCGCCGCAACCGTCCTCATCCCCTTTGCCGCGCAAGCGCAAAGCGTTCCCGCAGGGCAGGAGACCGTCACGGCGACGAGGGTCTCCACATTGCTTCCCGATGTGCCGGCCGGCGTTACGGTGATAACCGCCGAGGAAATGCGGGCGCGTGGTGACATAACATTGCCGCAGGCGCTGGCTATGGTGCCGGGACTCAATGTTGTGCAGTCCGGCGGCCCCGGCACGGCAGCCAGTGTTTTCATCCGCGGCACCAATTCCGAGGACGTGCTGGTGCTGCTCAACGGCGTCCCGATCAACGATCCGTCGGATCCGAACGGCGCCTTTAATTTCGGGGGTTATACCTTAAGCGATATCGCCCGGATCGAAATCGTCCGCGGCCCGATGTCCGGGCTGTATGGTTCCAACGCCATTGGCGGCGTTATCAACATTATCACCTTGCGCGGGAGCGGGGCGCCGAAAATCAGCTTCAGTGCCGCGGGTGGCTGGCCGGCGCAAGGGCAGGGTAGTGCGTCCCTTACCGGCGGCGCCGGCGCATTCGAT
>JAJYAF010000201.1 GCA_021779655.1 Pseudomonadota bacterium | reverse complement strand
AAACCAGCCGTGATGGGCTGCACCGGATCATCGACGCCACGCCATTTTTGTATCAGAGCCATTCGTTCGCGTTATTCGCCGATGGCGTGGCAATGCAGCTTTCCACCATCCTCGGCTCTGACGCGCATAGCATCCTATGCGCGCGATGCGGGCCGGGGCCGGCGGGTGAATGGCGCATACTGGCCGGTAGCGGGCGTTTCCGCGGCTTGTCCGGCGCTGCTCGCGAGACGATCCCGGAGCTGGAAATCGGCGAGCGGATGCGGACCGCGTGCGAAGGTGAAAGCCGCGTGTTCAATGCCGGCTGGGCGGCCCTCTATGTTAGAACGTCCGCGCAGCGGGATATCGTGGTGTACGCGGAGCACCACAAGCCGTTCACTGAATCCGATCTTTCGCTGCTGGAGATGTTCGGCCGGAATGTCGCGACCGGGTATGACAACCTGGAGGTCTACCAGGCGCTGCAGGCTAGCACGGCAACGCTCGAACAGCGTGTGCGCGAGCGAACGCAGGCGCTGGCTGAGAGCGAAAATCATTTGAAGCAGCTCAAATCGGCGGTTGAGCAAAGCTCCGCGGCCATCGTGATCATGAATCATGAAGGTATTATCACCTATGCCAACCCTGCGGCCGCCCGCACGAGCCGGTACGGCCTGGAAGAATTATTAGGCCGGCGCAGCGATGTATTCCGATCTCCCGTCACGTCGGAGTCCGCCTATCGCACTATCGTGCAAAAGCTGCGAAGCGGCGAGAGCTGGCGCGGCGAAGTGCTGCTCCAGAGCAAGGACAACAGCTTGCATTGGGCGGATTATTCCGTTTCGCCCGTGATCGGCGACAACGGCGCGATCACGCATTTCGTCCTTATTATGGATGAGATTTCCGACCGCAAGAAGCTCGAAGCCGAATTACGCCATCTCGCCACGGTGGATCCGCTGACCGGCCTGCTCAACCGTCGCGCCTTCTTCTCGCGCGCGGAGCAGGAACTGGAGCGGGCGCGGCAGCACCAGGCCGCGTTCTCCGTGGCGATGCTCGACGTGGATCATTTCAAAAGCATCAACGACCGATACGGGCATCAGGCGGGAGACAAGGTGCTCCGCACACTATCCGACACCTGCATGCGCGCGCTGCGCGACCGCGATATCATGGGCAGGCTGGGCGGCGAGGAGTTCGCGCTCGTATTGCCGGAGACCTCGCTGGAGCAGGCGCTGATGGCCATGGAGCGGCTGCGCGCCCATGTCGGCGCGGCGCGGATTCCGATCGTTGAAGCGGCGGTCTCGGTTTCCGTCAGCATCGGCGTGGCGACGCTGTCACCTGCCGAAGCGGATATCGATGCCGTGCTGAACCGCGCGGATCAGGCGCTCTATCGCGCCAAGCTGGATGGCAGGAACTGCGTTCGCAGCGCCGGCTGAACCGCCTCAAAGTGCGGCTTCGGCAAAAATTTTCGTTATATCGCCTAGCCAGACATCCTTGTAGCGCTGGAGCCACGCTTCCGCCTGGGTGGGTGCGCCGGCGGCGATTTCCCGCAGCGGCGCGAGATAGATTTCCTCGCCGTGGCCGGCATCGTCCAAAGCCGCGCGCGCCTTCAGCCCCTGTCCGGCAATGGCGACGGCTTCCCGCATGAGATCGCGCAGCGTGCCGGAGCGGAACGGCGTTGCAAGACCGGCGGCGGGCACCTGCGCGCGCAAATGCGGCAGGGTATCGTAAGGGATGTCGCGGACCAGCGCGGCGGCGGCGGCAAGCGCCGCCGGGTTGTAGAAAATCCCTGTCCAGAAGGCCGATTGCGCCAGCATCATCGCGGGCGAACCGGAATCGGCGCCGCGGGTTTCGATGTAGCGTTTGAGCCGCGCATCGGGGAAGGCGGTCGTGGAGTGATCGGCGAAATCGCCGAGCGTGGCACGCTCGCCTTCAAAACCGGGCAGTTTCCCGGCCATGAAATCGCGGAAGCTGGCCCCGGCGACATCGTGATAGCGGCCGTCGCGGTAGATGAAATACATCGGCACGTCGAGCAGCCAGTCGGCATAGGCTTCGAATCCGAAACCTTTCTCGAAAACGATTCTGGGAATGCCGCTGCGGGCGGCGTCGGTATCGGTCCAGACCTGCGCGCGGTTGGAAAGCAGGCCGTTGGGCTTGCCCTCATAGAACGGCGAATTGGCGAACATGGCGGTGGCGAGCGGCTGGAGCGCCAATGCGACCCGCAGCTTCGTCACCATGTCGGCTTCCGAGGCGAAATCGAGATTGACCTGCACGGTGCAGGTTCTTGTCATCATGTCGAGGCCGCGTGTGCCGACCTTGGGCATGTACCGGCGCATGATGGCGTAGCGCCCCTTGGGCATGAAGGGCATGTCCTCGCGGCGTGCGCAGGGATGGAAGCCAAGCGGCGCGAAACCGAGGCCGAGCTTTCCGCCGGCGCGGTGCAGCCGGGCGATATGATGCGCGAGTTCCGCCCGGGTTTCATGCAGGTTGGCAACCGGGGCGCCTGAAAGCTCGAACTGCCCGCCAGGCTCCAGCGAGAGCGAGGCGCTCCCGTCTTTGAGGCCGATGATGTTGCCGTTGTCGAGAATGGGGACGCGTTGCTCGGTTCCGGCGATTTCCTCCAGCAGGGCGCGGATGCCGGGCGAGCCGTCGGCAGGCGTGTAGGCGGGTGGCGCGTTGTCGGCAAGGCGGAAGCCGAAGGCTTC
The DNA here is from genome assembly GCA_021779655.1 of Pseudomonadota bacterium. Next base: position 2,497 of record JAJYAF010000201.1, on the reverse strand, counting down.
ATGTTCCGTGCCGATGGCAAAGCGCTCCGGCGGCTTGCAGCCGGATGCGAGCCAGGCGGCAAGGTCGCGTATATCGGTCACGGCCGTGTTGTCGGCGTCTCCCGGATTGGACACTTCCCTACTCCTCTGCGAAGCCGGCGGCCAGGAGCAGCGCAAGCCCGGCGATAACGGCGGTTTCTGCCCGCAGGATGCGCTGCCCGAGCGAGACGCGCGTGGCGCTGGTAACCTGGGGATGCGCTGCGATAGCCTCAAGCTCGCTTGAGGTCCAGCCGCCTTCCGGGCCGGTCATGAGCGCGATGGGCGAGCGCGGGTCGGCGGGCGGACGGAGAGGTTTGCCGGTGCGCCGTTCGTCGGCGATGAAAAGCCGCCGTTCGGGGGGCCAGCCCTCCAGCAGTCGCGGCAGTTTCAGCGGCGGGCGGATTTCCGGGACGGCCAGGCGCTCGCATTGTTCCGCCGCCTCGATGGCGATTGCCCGCAGCCGGTCCAGGTTCACATGGTCGGCATTGGTGCGTTCGGTGACGATGGGCTGGATGCGGGAGACGCCGAGTTCGGTCGCCTTTTCCACCACGAGATCGGTCTTCTGGCGCTTGAGCAGCGCGAAGCAGAGCCAGCAATCGGGTTCGGGCGTTTGCGGCCGGGTCCGGGCCAGGGTCTCGAAGGCAAGCGCCTTGCGGGCAGGCGCGGTGATAGCGGCCGACCACTCGCCGTCCCGGCCGTTGAAGAGCAAAACCCGGTCGCCGGGATTGCGGCGCAGCACGTTCGTCAGATAATGCGCCTGCGCCTCGCTGGCCGGCACGGTTGCGCCGGCTTGCAGCGGCTCGGATACGTATAGCCGGATGGACGGATCGGTCATGAAACCAGACTTAGCACCTGCCGATGGATTTACCGATATCCGGGCCGGCGGCTGGGTGCGGCGCCTGCCGCGCCCGCTCGTTCCCTATGCGCTGCTGGGGCGGTTCGACCGGCCGATCGGCGCATGGCTTTTGTTCCTGCCGGGGCTTTGGGCGATTTGTCTTGCCTCGGCCGGCATCGGGCAGGGGGTGCGGCTGGTGGCGCTGTTCGCGCTGGGCGCTGTGGCGATGCGGGCGGCGGGCTGCGTGGTGAACGATTTATGGGACCGTGAGCTAGACCGGAAAGTGGCACGCACGCGCGGCCGGCCGCTGGCCTCCGGCCTGCTGAAGCCGGCGGAGGCGCTGCTGTTTCTTCTGCTGCTGCTGGCGGTGGGGCTCGGCGTGCTGCTGTGCTTGAACCGGACGGCCCAGGTCCTGGGGGTTGCCTCGCTGGTGCCGGTGGCGCTCTACCCGTTGGCCAAGCGGGTCACCTGGTGGCCGCAGATCGTCCTTGGGCTGGTATTCGGCTGGGGCGCGCCGCTGGGTTACGCCGCGGCGGCGGGCAGGCTGGAATGGGCGGCGCTGCCGCTCTACCTCGCGGCGTTTTTCTGGATTCTGGGCTACGATACGATCTACGCGCACCAGGACCGGGACGACGACGCGCTGATCGGGGTGAAATCCACGGCCAGGCTGCTTAAGGAGCGCACCGCGCCCTTCCTGATATTCTGCTACGCCGCGATGCTGATGCTGCTGGCGGTGGCGATGGCCATGGCGCGTTTGCGCTGGCCCGGCTTTCCGGCGCTCCTGCTGCCGGGGGCGCTGCTCGCCCGGCAGGCGGCGATGCTCGACATTCACGACCCGGAGCGATGCCTGAACCTCTTCCGGTCGAACCGGGAGGTGGGGTTGGCGGTGGCGGCGGCGGTCCTGCTCGGGCAGGTATAGCCTTTTCTCCACGCGGATATGTGCTAAACGCCAGGCCGCATGCGCCAATATCTGGATTTTGAGAAACCCGTCGCCGAGCTTGAAAGCAAAATCGAGGAGCTGCGGCGCATGGAATCGCCCGGCGAGATCAATATCGCGGACGAGGTCGCGCGGCTTTCGGACAAGGCGGACAAACAGCTCCGCGCCTTATACGCGAAGCTGACCCCCTGGCAGAAGGTGCAGGTGGCGCGTCATCCGGAACGGCCGAAGGCGGCAAGCTGCATCGCCGGCCTGATCAGCGAATTCACGCCGCTGGCCGGGGATCGGGCCTTTGCCGATGACGCGGCGATCCTCGGCGGGCTGGGACGGTTCCGGGGTCTGCCGGTGATGGTGATCGGCACGGAGAAAGGCACCGATACCGAAACGCGGCTTAAGCATAATTTCGGCATGGCGCGGCCGGAGGGCTATCGCAAGGCACGCCGGCTGATGGAACTCGCCGGGCGATTCGGCCTGCCGATCCTGACCTTCGTGGACACATCGGGCGCCTTCCCCGGCATCGACGCCGAGGCGCGCGGCCAGGCGGAGGCGATTGCCCGGGGAATAGAGGCCTGCCTTGCGGCGCCGGTGCCGCTGGTGGCATCGATCATCGGCGAGGGCGGCTCCGGCGGGGCGATCGCGCTGGCGGCGGGCAATGCGGTGCTGATGTTCGAGCATGCGGTCTATTCCGTGATTTCGCCGGAGGGCTG
>JAJYAF010000200.1 GCA_021779655.1 Pseudomonadota bacterium | reverse complement strand
GGGCTCGGCCGCGGCGCTGGTTTCCGTGGTGGGAGACGACCCGGCGGGTTCCGATCTTACCGGGCTGGTCGGGGTGCAGGAAGGGGTGGAGCCATGGCTGCTCGTGCAGGGCGGCCGCACCACCACCATGAAGACCCGGTATATCGCCCAAGGCCAGCACCTGATCCGTGCCGACCGGGAAGAGACGATCGATTTGCCGGAGAAGTTGAAAGAACGGCTGATCAGGATCGCTTCCGATGCGATGGCGGCGACCACCCTCACCATTCTCTCGGACTACCGCAAAGGCGTTTTGAGCGCTGATGTGGCGCAGCGCCTGATTGCCGCCGCCCGGGGACTGGGCCGGCGGGTGGTGGTCGATCCGAAGGGGGCGGATTATTCGCGCTATGCGGGCGCCGATGTGGTAACGCCGAACCGCCGGGAACTGGCGGAGGCCACGGGGCTTTCCCTGCAAACCGAAGGCAGTATCGTCGCCGCGGCGCAGACATTGCTAGATCGTCATGGCTTCGGCGCGGTCGTGGTGACAAGGGCGCAGGATGGCATGAGCCTCATCACGCGCGAGGGGGTGCGCCACTACCCGGCCGAAGCGCGGGAGGTGTTCGATGTGTCGGGAGCCGGGGACACCGTGGTGGCGACGCTGGGCGCGGCGCTGGCGGTGAATGTGCCGCTTGCCGATGCGGCGCGGCTGGCGAACATCGCCGCCGGGATCGTTGTCGGCAAGGTCGGGACGGCGGTCGCGCGGCAGGGGGATCTGCTCGCGGCGCTGGCGCCGGTAACCGGCGCGCTGCGCAAGGTGGTGACATCCGCGGAAGCGGCGGAAGCGGCGGAGCGCTGGCGCACCCGCGGCTATACCGTGGGCTTCACCAATGGCTGTTTTGACCTTTTGCATCCGGGCCATGTGCATTTGCTGGAACAGTGCCGGGCGATGTGCGACCGGCTGATCGTGGGCATCAACTCCGATGCTTCCGTGAAACGGCTGAAAGGCCCGTCCCGCCCGGCCCAGCCGGAGGCGGCGCGGGCGGCGGTGCTGGCCTCCCTTGCCAGCGTGGATCTGGTCTGCCTGTTCGAGGAGGATACCCCGCTTGAAATCCTGGCGCAGATCAAGCCCGATCTGCTGGTGAAAGGGGCGGATTACACCGTGCAGCAGGTCGTGGGCGCGCGGGAGGTGCAAGGTTGGGGTGGGCGTGTGGCGCTGGCGGAACTTCTGCCCGGCCATTCCACCACCGCGACACTGGCGCGGCTACGCGGATAGGGCGCTTCGGCCCTCCGCATGTTAGTCGCACATGAGCGGCGCGGTTGCCTGACGCAGCGCCGGAAGCACGCGCTCGGCGAACCAGGGGTTCCTGTGCTCCCAGCCGATGGTACGCCAGGATGGATGCGGCAGCGCGAAATAGCCGGGGTGCTCGGCGAAAGCGGCAACCCGGGAGGTCATGGTTCCCCGCCCCAGATAATAGGCCTGGGCATAGCCGCCGACGAGCAGGGTGAGGCGGAGGCCGGGCATCAGGCGCAGGAAACGCGCATGCCAGAGCGGCGCGCATTCTCGCCTGGGCGGGGCATCGCCGCCATTGGCCAATACGCCCGGATAACATAGGCCCATCGGCAGGATGGCAATGCGGGAGGCGTCATAGAAATCCTCGCGCCCGATCTTCATCCAGCCTCGCAGCCGGTCGCCGGAGGCGTCGTTCCAGGGCAGGCCGGTCGCATGCACCTTGGTGCCCGGCGCCTGGCCGATGATAAGCAGCCGGGCACTGACCGAGACGCGGAAAACCGGGTTCGGTCCCAAAGGCAGATGCGGCGCGCAAAGGGTGCAGCCCCGAGCCTTGGTCTGCAAACGCGCAAGTGCCGCCGCTGAATTCAAGGCGCGGGGATGGCGTAGAGATAAATCTGGATCGTCCCCGCATGGCGGAAACGCAGGCTGCAGGGCACGGCGCTGCCGGCGTCGATGGAAAAATGCGGCGATCGCAACAGCAGATGCGGCCCGTCCGCCCGGAGCAGGATATGGCTGCCCGCCGGCACCGGAAGCTGCGGCAGTGCCGTGCCGGAGGGGCCGACAAGAAGGGCGGCCGCCGCAATCGGACAGGTGGCGCCGATGAGCATATCCGGCTGGTTCTGCGAATTGTCGATTTCCAGGAAACCTTGCGAGGGCAGCCCAGGCTTTTCGGTTTCGACGATCTCGCCATGATGCGCGATGATACCGTCAGCCCGTGCATGGCCGGCCGGGACGGCGAAGGCAAGCGCCGCGAGCAGCGTCATTGCGGCGCCGGGAGCTATGCCCTTCATGCCAGGGTTTCCGTCAAAGCCGATGCCCTCGTGAATTCGCCTGCTCAGCGTAGCATCGGCGCGGAGATATCGGAACCGTCATCGGCAAACTCACCGTTGCGGCAGGCCGCGCTGAAATGGGCGATGTCACGCAAGAGCGCCGCTCGCCATTGCAGCCAGGGCAGGCAGGCAAGCAGAATGCCCGCATGGCCCAGCCGTGGATAAACACGCGTTTCCACCGCATTGCCGGTTTGCCGCAGGCGCGCGGAGAGTGCGGCCGTGTTGCCGGGCAGGACCACGCGGTCCCGCCCGCCATGCAGGAGCAGGGCTGGAGGCTGCCGGCTGCCTTTGGCGATGAAATGGATCGGCTGGGTAAGGTTTTCATCCGGTGTAGTGCTGAAGATTTCCGCGATCACCCGGTCGTGGAAGGGCAGGAAATCGTACGGCCCGGCAAGGCCGATCCAGCCCGAAAGACAATCGGGTTCAAGCCCCACGGCGTTCAGATAGCCGGGATCGAGCGCCAGCATGGCGGCGTTATAGGCGCCGGCGGAATGACCCATGAGCAATACGCTGCGCGTATCGCCGCCATAGCTCCTGATATTTTTGAAAACCCAGGCCACGGCAGCCGCGCAATCCTGCAGAAAAGCGGGAAACCGCACTTGCGGATACAGCCGGTAATCAGGGACGACGACCACAAAGCCGAGCCGCGCGAGCGCCGCGGCGGCGAAGCGGTAATCCCGTCGCTCACCATGTTGCCAGGAGCCGCCGTAGAAAAACAAAATAACGGGCAGCGGCTCCGTGGTTGCCGAGAACGACAGCGCGGCGCGGGGCGCGGTCGCGTAGATATCGAGCTTCTGCCGGATATGCCGTCCGAACGGGATGTTGCGGATGACGCGCAGGCCCGCGGCACCGACGGTTTTGTTGAGCAGATCGAAAGGACTTGGCAGCCGGGCCATTGGCCACAATAGGTCTCGCGCTACGCGGGCTTCAAGTATAATTTTAACCCATTCCTTCCGCATGATAGGCTTGAGCGCATGGACGATGGAACCGCTACCGCCAGGCAGCCGCCCGCGCGCTGGGCCGGGCTTCAACTCAACAAACCGCTGATCATGGGAATTCTGAACGTTACGCCGGATTCCTTTTCCGACGGCGGAAGTTTCATGAACGCGGCCGCCGCGATCGCGGCGGGAGAGGCGCTGCTGGCGGCCGGCGCCGATATCCTGGACGTGGGGGGCGAGAGCACGCGGCCGGATGCGCGGCCGGTGGATGGAGGTGAGGAAATCGCCCGCGCCATTCCGGTGATAAAGGCACTCGCACGGATGGGGGCGAAGATTTCCGCCGATACGCGCAACGCCGCGACGATGGAAGCGGCGCTCGATGCCGGGGCCGCGATCGTTAACGACGTCTCCGGCCTGCGGCATGATCCGGCGGCGGCCGCGCTCATCGCGGCGCGCGGCTGCGCGGTGATCCTGATGCATATGCGGGGCACGCCTGCCACGATGCACAGCCTTGCGCATTATGAGGACGTGGCGGCGGAGGTATCGCGCGAATTGCGGGGCATTCGCGACATGGCGCTGGATGCGGGGGTGGCGGATGAGAATATCGCGCTTGATCCGGGTCTCGGCTTCGCGAAAACAGCGGCGCAGAATATAGCGTTGCTGCGCGCGACGCGGCGTTTCACGGCGCTCGGGCATCCGCTGGTGATCGGCGCTTCACGCAAGCGCTTCATCGGCCGCTATGGCGGCGCGGAAGACCCGAAGAAGCGCTTTCCGGGTTCGATCGCGGCCGGATTATATGCGCTTTCCCAGGGGGCGAACGTGCTGCGCGTTCACGATGTGGCGGAGACGGTGCAGGCAATGCGGCTCTGGCGGGAATTGACCGAAGCGCCGGTTGGTAGTGCAAAGGTGCCATGAACGATCTGCCCACGCGCCGCCTGTTTGGCACCGACGGAATTCGCGGCACCGCGAACACCGCTCCCATGACCGCGGAAATCGCCTTGCGGCTGGGGCAGGCGGCGGGGTTGTATTTTTCCGGCGGCAGCCATCGGCCGCGCGTTATCATCGGCAAGGATACGCGGCTTTCCGGCTATATGCTGGAGCCGGCGCTGACGGCGGGATTTACCGGCGCCGGCATGAACGTGACTCTGGCCGGCCCGCTGCCCACACCAGCCATCGCCATGCTCACCCGCTCGCTCAGGCTCGATCTTGGGGTCGTGATCTCCGCCTCGCATAATCCGTTCGAGGATAACGGGATCAAGCTTTTCGGCCCCGATGGCGCCAAGCTTTCCGATGAGACCGAGGCCCGGATCGAGGCGCTGATGGAAAGCGATTTGAGCGGCAGGCTGGCGGCGCCGCGCAATCTCGGCCGCGCTTCCCGCCTGGTGGATGCGGCCGGGCGCTATATCGAATCCGCCAAGGCGAGCCTGCCGCGCGGGCTGCGGCTGGAAGGGCTTCGCATCGTGCTCGATTGCGCGCATGGCGCCGCCTACAAGGTGGCGCCGGCGGCGCTATGGGAACTCGGGGCCACGGTCATCGCGCTTGGCGTGGAACCGGACGGGTTCAACATCAACAAGGGCGTCGGCTCGACGGCGCCCGAGCATCTTCGCGCCGCGGTAAGAGAGCACCGGGCGGATATCGGCATTGCGCTGGACGGCGATGCCGACCGTGTGATTCTGGCCGATGAACGGGGCGAGATCATCGATGGCGACCAGATCCTCGGGCTGATCGCGCGGGACATGCTCCAGAACGGCCGGCTTTCCCGCCCCGCCGTCGTGGCGACCGTGATGTCCAATCTGGGGCTGGAGCGGTTTCTGCGGGCGCTCGGGCTCGAACTGCACCGCACCCGCGTCGGCGATCGCTACGTGGCCGAGGCGATGCGGGAACGGGGCATCAATCTCGGCGGCGAGCAATCCGGCCATTT
>JAJYAF010000199.1 GCA_021779655.1 Pseudomonadota bacterium | reverse complement strand
CCGGTGCAGAACGGCCCGGGGAGCAACCAACTGAAATCCAGCACACGCAAGCCGGAAAGGGGACCCGACACGTTAGAGGGACCTTTCAAGAGAAGTCGTTCGCCTCAAAAAAATGCGCACCGGATGTTTGCTCCTGCCCGATTTATACGGAAGTGAATTTCTGGACGAGTTTATGCTTGTCAATTTTGGCGCCGGCATTGCGAGGCAGATCATCGAGCAGCAGCAGCCGTTCCGGCTGATACCAGACGGCCATTCCCTGATCGAGCAAAAACTGCTTAAGCTCCGCAAGCGTTGGCGTGGTGCCGGAAACAGGAACGACGACCGCGCCCACGATTTCGCCAAGCGTGGTGTCCGGGAGCGGTACAATCGCCACGTCAAGCACCGCCGGATGGCGCAGCAGCATCTCCTCGATCGCGCGCGGATTAATGTTCCGTCCGCCGCGAATGATCATATCCTTCTTTCGGCCGACGATGAAGAGATATCCATCCGCATCGAGCATGCCCATATCGCCGCTATGGTACCAGCCTTCCTCGTCCCAGACCGTGGCGGTGCCCTCAGGATCGTTGAGATAGCCGAAGCCGCCATTGGCACCGCGCCAGACCACTTCGCCCGGTTCTCCCGCCGCGGCGTCACTGCCGTCATCGCGCAGCAGACGCATCTCCGCTCCCTCAAGAAGTTTGCCGGCCGTCCGCCGCTTCTGTGTCGGGTCATCCGTGGAAGTCATAACAGGAACGCCGCCGTCGGTTGCGCCGTATATGGTCTGGATAACGCAGTTGAATAACTGCTCGGCCTCTTCCGCCACCGAATCGGCGAGCTTTGCGCCGGCATTGGAAATAAAGCGTAGCGATGGAATACGGCGGGGTTGTTCCCGCTGCGCGGAGACCAGCTTGACGAGCTGGGTAGGAATCAGCACCACATAGGTGGCGGCGTGCTCGACCATCAAGTCGAGAGCAAATCCGGGATTGTTACCGTCCCAGCGTTCAAGCAGCACGCTCTTTGCTCCGAACAGCAAGGGCGCGACAATGGGGAAGATATATCCGGTGGCGCCGGTGCCGGCCGGGGCGATCGAGATCGCCACGTCATGCTCGGTCAGGCGGCAGCTCTGCTGGCCATATTGATGGCGGATCAGATGCAGCGTCGCATCGTCACAATAGAGACTGCAGCGGGGCAGGGCCGTGGTGCCGGAGGAGACCATAACCTCCAGCGGGTCGGAGGAGGAGGGGCGGTGCCGTTCGAGAAAATCCGGGCCACGCCGCGCTTCCCAGCCGCCATCGCCGGCCAGGGCGTCAAAACTGTGTTCGCCTTCCTCGGGCTCCGCCCGGAGGACGATGTGGTGGCGCAGGTTCGGCAGCACGGGCTGGATATGGGCGAGGAGCGCGCGATGATCGAAGTCGCGAAAGGAAGGCGGGTAGATGATGGCCCGCACCTTGGCCAAAGCAAGCAAATGACGCATTTCATGCTCACGAAACCCGTCATGCAGCGGCACGAAAATCATGCCAATGCGGTCAAGAGCGAGGTGGGCGAGCACCAGCTCCGCCCAGTTGGGTGCCTGCACCGCCACCACGTCGCCCGGTTGCAGACCGAGTTCCAGCAGGGCCGCCGCCAGGTTGCGCGTGCGCGTGCGAATCTCCCCATAGGTGAGCGCACCACGGGAATCGACCAGCGCTATTTTGCCGGGTATGCGCAGGGCATGGTCGTCTACATAATCGACGATCAGCCGTCCCTCCCACCAGCCACGCCGACGAAACGCGGCGGCTCCCGGTATTTCCCGCCGCGGGACCACGTTATCCGTTGTATCCACAATCGATTTCCTGCGGTTTTGCCAATAATCCAGTCCTATCTTTGGATCATATGAGGCTTCAAATCATTTCAAAAGGGGCGCCATTTTCTCTCGCACCCTGGAAAGCTTCTCCTTCAGCGGAATTTTGGTTTCCGCTTTTCGCGGAATGCCGCCACGCCCTCCTTGACGTCGTCAGTCATGAACAGGAAGGGAAAGGCATCCACCGCGTATCGCATTTCGTCGCCGCCAAGGCCTCGGTTGTAGAAGGATTTCGCCATTTCTACCGCTATCCGGGGCTTGGCGGCCAGTTTTTCAGCGAGCTGCATCGCCTCATCGATCAAGCTTGCATGAGGCACCACCCGCAGGGCGATACCAAGGCGATGCGCCTCCTCGGCGCTGATCGGATCGCCAAGCATGCTCATTTCCTTTGCCTTGGGACGGCCGACGATTTCATGCAGCCGAACGACGGCGAAGCCAGGCAGAAGCCCGAGCTGAATTTCCGGCACGCCGAATTTGGCGTGATCCGAAGCAATAATAAAATCGCAAGCAATCGCAAGCTCAAAGCCGCCACCATAGGCGACGCCATTCACTGCCGCGATCAAAGGTTTCGAGCAACGTTCCGGAGCTTCAAGAAAAGGGACAACATCGGCAATAAATTTCCGTACCTGTTCCGGCGTAGTGGGAAAATTGCTGATGTCCGCACCGGCACAGAACGCCTTTTCGCCATTTCCGGTAATGATGCCGACACGAATGTCTTCGTCTGCCTCGATTTTACTGAGTCCCTCCCGGATGCCCTGGCGAATTCCCGTAGACAGGGCATTGAGCTTGTGGGGTTGATCAAGTGTCATAAGAGCGACACGGCCCCTTTTTTCGAATTCGACCTCACCAATACGCATGGACATTCTCCAGATTTTTTATAAATTACGGTACCTCAGAAAAAACGATCGGCGAAACCTCCCTGTCCTGAAAACGGGTCAGGCATGAGCAGGCGCGTCGGTTGAGGCCGGCTTCAATATTCTTTGCTGCGGCATACTCCCATCTGCTATTTCCGAAAATACCGATTTCCCGGCATTTCGCAACTCGTATATTGTACTGTATTAAGGCCGCACGGTTCGCCGCCAAAATTTCGTTGGGCCGCGTTTGATGTGCCGAGGGAGAAAACCATGATCGCCATTACCGTCCTCTATCCCTACCAGCCGGATTGCCGCTTCGATTTCGATTATTATCTCAACAAACACATCGCTCAGGCAAAAAAGCTTTGGGGTCCAATGGGGCTTGTCAAGACCACTGTTCTTGCCGGCCAGGCCGGGCCGGATGGCAAGCCGCCTGTCTATGCCGTCATGGCAATTCTCGAATTCGAGAGTGCTGAGGCTTTCCAAAAAGCCGCCGCCGCCCATGGCGGGGAGTTGTTCGGGGACGTGCCGAATTTCACCGACATCCAGCCGGTCTCGCAATTCAACCAGGTCAAGAGTTGAACGCCAAGCTTGCCGCCCGCTCCGTAGGCTAAGGCACGGGAACAGGGAGCGTATCTCGCCATGATTATTGCTTCCCCCATGGATTTTCGCGAGGCGGCGCGGCGGCGGCTGCCTCCTTTCCTGTTCCACTATGCCGATGGCGGTGCCTATGCGGAGCACACTCTGCGGCGCAACGTCGCGGATCTGGCTGACATTGCCTTGCGCCAGCGCGTATTGAAGAATGTCGCGGAATGCAGATTGAACACGACCGTGTTGGGCGAGGACATGGCCATGCCCGTGGCTCTCGCCCCGGTGGGGATGGCCGGTATGTATGCAAGGCGAGGCGAGGTGCAGGCCGCCCGCGCCGCCGAGCGCGCGGGTGTTCCTTTTACGCTGTCCACCGTTTCACTCTGTTCGATCGAGGAGGTGGGGCGCGCGGTGAACCGGCCCATCTGGTTCCAACTTTACGTCTTGAAAGACCGGGGCTTCATGAAAAACGCGCTGGCGCGCGCCTGGGCGGCGGGCGTCACCACCCTGGTCTTCACTGTCGATCTGCCGGTTCCCGGAGCGCGTTATCGCGATGCCCATGCCGGGCTTGCCGGGCAGCGCGGTCCGGCAAGACGATTTTTCCAGGCACTCGCCCATCCGGGCTGGGCATGGGATGTCGGATTGATGGGCCGCCCGCACAGCCTTGGCAATATCGCCGCCTATCTCGGTAAGCCGGTTGGAATCGACGATTATATCGCCTGGATTGCCGGCAATTTCGATCCGTCCATCGCCTGGGCGGATGCGCAATGGATCCGTGAGTTCTGGAAAGGCAAAATCCTTATCAAGGGTATATTGGATGCCGAGGACGCGCGCGAGGCAGTGAAATTCGGCGCGGACGGCGTTGTTGTTTCCAACCATGGCGGCCGCCAGCTTGATGGCGTGTTTTCCACTGCCCGCGCCCTGCCGCGCATTGTAGACGCGGTGAAGGGCAGGCTCGCCATTCTCGCCGATTCGGGCATACGCTCCGGGCTGGATGTTGTGCGAATGCTGGCGTTAGGGGCGGAGGCCGTGCTGCTGGGCCGCGCCTATGTCTATGCCCTGGCCGCCGGCGGCAAGGCGGGGGTTATGAAGATGCTCGCCCTTATCGCCGCGGAAATGCGGGTGGCAATGACGCTGACCGGCGCGACCAGAATCAGCGAGATTACCGCAGACATGCTGGACCGGCTTTAGCGCGATCGGTTAAGGTTGACGCGGTCATGCGTCTCACGCGCGCCATCCGCCTCTCAAGGCGGCTCGATCCGTGCCGCGACGAGTGCGATATTCTGTTCGTGGGATTCGAGCATTGCGCCAAGGTCGGCATGAATCCGGTCGTCGCGAATGGTCGGAAGCAGCGCCTTGAGCTTGCGCGCGACCCAACCCTGGCCGCGATTGAGAAACGCCAGCCGCGCCGCGAGATCGTCGATCGCCAGAGCCTTGTCATGAAACGCGCCCGTCTTGGATGAGGGCGTGCCGCCGAGACGCCGGATGGCCTTGGTCAGCACCCCGCACCAGTGCGCCTCGTCGCGGTGGATTGCCATTATGAGAGGTCTCACATCGTCCGGCGCTTCGGCGGCGGTACGCAGGGTTACCCGCGCGCCGGCGCGTTCGGCTTCGAGGAGTTCGTTCAGCGCCGGCAGGAGTTCGTCGCGGGGGGCGAAGCCCATGTAGCGGCCGTCCACCTCATGAGCGAGACAGGCGGGTGATGCGAATGAAGCGGTTTCCGCCGGTAATTCCGCATTCGCATCGGGACGGCCGTCATCGTCGCGGTTCCAACGCTCGCGCAGGTAGGCGGCGAGGACAAGCGCATGATTATGCGCACTATCATGCGCGGCATAAAGCAGCGTGACGCGCCCATGCTTCAGCAGGCCGGCGACCTGGGCGACAGCCGCGTTGTTATCAGCGAGCTCGGCACGGTAGCGCCGGCTGA
>JAJYAF010000198.1 GCA_021779655.1 Pseudomonadota bacterium | reverse complement strand
GCCGGCAAGAAAATGATCGAAACGGTCGCGTAGCGAGATTTCGGTAAGCCGGCTCGCTTCCGGAGAAGTGAGCTTTTCCTTCGTCTGCCCCTGGAATTGGGGATCGCGGATGAAAAGAGAGAACTTTGCGGCAAGCCCGCCGAAAACATCTTCACCGATGATTTGCATGCCACGCTTGTTGCCGCGCGTCTCCGCCCAGGCGCGCAGCCCTTTCAGCAGAGCCGAGCGGAAACCTGCTTCGTGCGTCCCCCCAAGCGGGGTGGGAATGGTGTTGCAATAGGTCGTGAGCATCGATTCGCCCTGCTCCAGCCAAGCGCATGCCCATTCCAGCCGGCCCTGCGGCATTCCGTTCGGCGCGGCTGGCAGATCTGCCTCGCCCGCCCAAATGGCCGGCAGAACGCGCGAAGCATCGTCAAGCTCCGCCTCGAGCGAATCGCGCAGCCCGCCCGGAAAATGCAGGTCCGCCGCCGCCGGTATATCGGAGTCGGCGCCAAGCAGCGCCGCGTCGCATGACCATTTTATATGGACGCCGCGGAACAGATAGGCTTTGGATCGGCACAGCCGGAAAAGCCGGGCGGGTTGGAACAGCTTGTCGCCAAAAATCTGCGGGTCCGGTGTGAAGCGAATGGTGGTGCCGCGGCGGTTGTGAACCGGTCCGGCATCGATCAGCTTGGTTAGCGGCTTTCCGCGGGCATATTCCTGGCGCCACAGCCGCTTGTCCCGCGCCACCTCGGCCACCAGGCTCGAAGACAGGGCGTTGACGACGGAAGAGCCAACACCGTGAAGGCCGCCTGACGTGGCATAGCTCTTGCCGGAAAATTTGCCGCCCGAGTGCAGTGTTGTAAAAATAACCTCCAGCGCGGAGATGTTTTTGAATTTCGGGTGTGGATCGACGGGGATGCCACGGCCGTTATCGCGGACGCTCAGGTTGTTGCCGGCGTTCAACGAGACCTCGATAATCGTGGCATGGCCGGCAACGGCCTCGTCCATCGCGTTGTCCAGAATCTCGGCGGCAAGATGGTGCAGGGCGTTCTCATCGGTGCCGCCGATATACATGCCCGGCCGCCGACGCACGGGCTCCAGCCCTTCCAGAATCTCGATGTCCTTGGCGGAGTATTTCTCCTCCGCCATTCCCGAAAACAGATCGTTCAAACCATCGGCTCCGTCATTATTCCATGCGCTATTGGAATGATTGGAAATCATCGCTTGGGCGCAGCGCCGGAACGCCGCCCTGGAGATTTAATCGCCCTGCTCACGATGAATGTCGTGCGTGGTGACCCCATCGCCCAGGGTGGACATATCGAGCCAATCGGAATGTTGCAGCGTGTTGTAGGTATCGAAATAGCCGCTGCGCCAATGTTCCTTCATCGAAAGCCGGCTGAATTCGTAGTCCTTCGCTCCGCCTTCGTAGGCTTTCTGACGATAGATCAGCTGCATGATGTTGATGGCAGGCAGACGTTCCAGGTCGGCTTTTTGTTTTCGCAGTTCAGGGGTGAGTTTTTCGTCCGGGACAAGGGCCAGCACGTCACGCAGAGTCTGCTGCATTTTGTGGAGGCGCATGTAATTATCGTTTGTCGTCCGGGTTCGGGAGGAATAGTGGATGTCTTTCTGGCGGGTGAGAACTTCCGCCATGTCCCGCGGAAGCCCGCCGCGCGCGCTGAAAAGATCGACCTGAAAGACCAGGGTGTTCTGGGACCCGCAATTCTCCAGCAGATGCAGCAACGGCGTATTGGAAACCAGGCCACCATCCCAATAATAATTTCGGCCGATCCGCACCATGGGAAGCGCAGGCGGCAACGCGGCGCTGGCCATGATGTGATGCGGGCCGACATAGACGTCGGCATTGTCGAAATATACGAAATTTGCCGTTTCGATATTCACGGCGCCGACCGCGAGCCGGGTGGCACCGCTATTGATCAGCTCGAAATCGACCAACTTGTTCAATGTCGCATAGAGCTGCGATGAGTCATAGAAGGACGTTGCCATGCGCGAGCCGCGCGGTGCGAGCCAGGCATTGATGACATTGGGGCGAAAAAAGCCGGGCTGACCGAACAGGACGGTGCTCGTGGCCGAAAACGCATTGCGCAGCTTTCGCGGCCAGTCACCATCCGGCCAGACGGTGTAAGGGTCGTTCGCGGTAACCGTGGTCCAGAACTCCTCCAGCCGCTCAAGGCGCTTTTCGACGGGGTTTCCAGCGATGATGGCGGAATTGATGGCGCCGATGGAAACGCCGACGAGCCAGTCCGGCTCAATCCCCGCTTCGTGCAGCGCCTGATACACCCCGGCCTGATAAGCCCCGAGCGCACCGCCACCCTGCAGGAGCAGGCTGATTTCATCGCAGCCGGGCGGCCGGCCTTTCATCTTGATCGAGTCGATCGGCTCGCTAAGATGCGGGAAGGTCTTGATTGCCATGTCCATATAGTGCGCTCCGATGCGGAAATTGCCGGCGGGTCCGTTCATATAGGCCAAAAATCGAGAAGCAACCGTGGTTCAGGTAATTATATCGTGTGCTATGAATTTTATGTATATCTATCGTGCATTGCGGCAAGGGGATGGCGACTCGAGGGCAGGCCAGGAGTATCCAGTACTCTTCGGAACGGGACCGCTTGAGAAGCGGGATAGATTGCTAGGATCGGCGCGAAATCTGGCATGGCAGTTATTAACGAAGGGAATAAGACATGGCGCTTACGGGTAAAGTGGCTCTGGTTACGGGTTCGACCAGCGGGATAGGCTATGGAATCGCCCGCGCGCTAGCTGCCGAGGGCGCCGATATCATGCTGAACGGATTCGGCGATGCAGGAGAGATCGAAAAGCTCCGGGCCGGCCTTGCCCAGGAGTTCAAGGTACGGGTCGCCTATGATGGCGCGGATCTCAGCAAGCCTGATCAGGTCGCGGCGATTGTGAAGAAAACCGAGACCGAGTTGGGCAGCCTCGACATCCTGGTCAATAATGCCGGGATTCAATTCGTCGCGCCGGTCGAGGAATTTCCCGAAGCCAAATGGGAATCCATCCTCGCGATCAACCTCTCGGCGGTGTTCTACGGCATGAGGGCGGCAATTCCCGGGATGAAGCGCCGCCAATGGGGCCGGATTATCAATATCGCCTCGGCGCACGGCTTGGTGGCAAGTCCGTTCAAGGTTGCCTATGTCGCGGCCAAGCATGGCGTCGTTGGCGCAACGAAGGTGGCTGCGGTGGAACTTGCCAATCATGGCGTCACGGTCAATGCGATCTGTCCGGGCTGGGTGTTAACGCCGCTGGTGCAGAGGCAGTTGGAGGATCGTGCCAAGCAAGCCGGAACCGATGTCGAGACGGAAAAGAAAAAAATGCTGGAGGAAACCCAGCCGATGCTAAAATTCACCACCCCTGAAGAAATTGGTGCATTGGCGGTGTTTCTTTGCTCCGACGCTGCCGCGACGATCACCGGCGTGCCGCTGTCGATCGATGGCGGCTGGGTGGCGCATTGACTGTGCGCCGCCTGGCACTCCGTCCTGAGGGTTCGTTGAGCATGAAGTAGCGGAGGCGTGACGATTTCCACCGAAGACACGGAGATTGAGCGTTTTAAGGCGATGCTGCGCCGCTCGGCCGAGTTGAAACTGGCGCTGGCGCGGGACGCGAAAACCGTCATCGCGATCGTCAGTGCCTGTGAGGGCGCGATTCGGACGGGTGGCAAGCTGATGTTCTGCGGCAATGGCGGCTCGGCGGCGGATGCGCAGCATCTGGCCGCCGAGCTTCTCATCCGGTTGCGCGGCGCCGTGGCGCGGGAGAGCTGGCCAGCGCTCGCATTGACTCTGGACCCAACAATCCTGACGGCCGGGGGAAATGATTTCGGCTTCGATCAGGTCTTTTCGCGGCCGCTGCAGGGATTGGGGCGGCGAGGCGATGTGCTGTTCGGAATTACCACCTCAGGCCGCTCGGTAAACGTGATCAACGCGCTGAAAACAGCGCGGCAGATGGGAATTATCACCGTTGGCATGCTGGGCTCGGATGGCGGCGCGGCGCGGGAACAGTGCGATCACGTGCTGCTGGTGCCCGATACCGATACGGCGCGCGTGCAGGAGTGCCATATCGCGCTTGGCCACGCGGTGCTTACCTTGCTGGAAGACCGGTTGGTGCGCTGATGCGGGTGCTGGTAACGGGGGCGGCCGGCTTTATCGGGTATCATTTAAGCCACACCCTGCTTCGGCGAGGGTTGGATGTGCTTGGGATCGACGATTGCAACCCCTATTACGACGTGCGGCTGAAGCACGCCCGGCTGGACCTCCTCCGGCGGGAGAAGCGTTTCGTGTTCGAGCAGCTGGATTTTTCCGATCACGCGGCGCTTTTCCGGTTGGGAGACGGTGTGGAGGCGGTCGTGCATCTCGGCGCGCAGGCGGGGGTGCGGTATTCGATGGAGCAGCCTTTCGCCTATGCCGCCGCCAATCTCACGGGCCATCTTTCGGTGCTTGAGCTTGTTCGGCACAGTCCGGGCATCCGCCACCTGATCTATGCCAGTTCCTCCTCGTTTTATGGAACGGGGACGGCAATGCCGTATTCGGAGCGCGCGCGGGCGGACCGGCCCTCGTCGCTCTATGGGGCGACCAAGCGAGCCGATGAACTGATGAGCCATTCCTACACGCATCTGTTCGGACTGCGGCAGACCGGGCTACGGTTTTTTACCGTATATGGCCCATGGGGGCGGCCGGATATGGCATATTTCGGTTTCGCGGAGGCTATCATGGCCGGGAAGCCCGTCACCTTGTATGGCCAGGGGCGGCTCAAACGCGATTTTACCTATATCGACGATGTCATGGCAGGTATTCTGGGCGTGTTCGACCACCCGCCAGAGGCCGCGGAGCACCGGGTGTTCAACATTGGAAACAACCGGCCGGAATATGTGACCGAGCTGGTACGGCTATTGGAGATATCGCTGGGGCGTGAGGCCCTGGTGAAGGAAGTGCCGAAGCCGCAGGCCGACCCTGAGGAAACATGGGCCGATATCTCGGCGCTGGCGGCGCTTTGCGGCTACACACCGCAAACCCCGCTGGCGGTAGGCATTCCAAAATTCGCGGAGTGGTATCTCAACTGGCGGAAACAGCGAGGGGAATAATACCAATCCGCGAAAATGCGGATTGGTATGCGCGCGGGGTTGGCGGGGCGGCCGCGCGCGATATGAAAGCCTTATGCGCGCGGGGTTGGCGGGGCGGCCGCGCGCGAAA
>JAJYAF010000197.1:775-5200 GCA_021779655.1 Pseudomonadota bacterium | reverse complement strand
CCCTCGCAGACCAGCGGGTTGATGAACACGCGGCGCGGAGCGGCGGACATTTTCCCGCGCTTGCGCCGGCGGCGCTTCTCGGTCGCGCAGACCTGATCATAGACAAGGGCGGTCACGCCCTTGACGGCGCGCAGCTCCTCCTGAACGGCGGTCAATTCCTCGCGCGGGCGAAGGGTAACGCCCGGGGCCAGCCCCGTCACGCCGCGGTAACGGCTGAGATCGTCCGCCACCACGACGACGCGCGCAACGCCTTCATCGGCGAGCTGGCGGGTGATCTGCGGCACCGAGAACCCGTTTTCCGGCTGCTGGCCGCCGGTCATGGCCACGGCGTCGTTGTACAGCAGCTTGTAGGTGATATTGAGCCGCATCGCCACGGCGGCGCGGATGGCGAGCACGCCGGAATGGTTGTAGGTGCCATCCCCCAGATTCGCGAAAATATGGGGCATGTCGGTAAACGGCGCGACCCCGGCCCAGCTTATCCCCTCACCGCCCATATGGCTGGCGAGGCAGGTATGGGGATCGATGAAACTCGCCATGTAATGGCAACCGATCCCCGCCAGGGCGTAAGACCCCTCCGGCAGGCGGGTGGACTGGTTATGCGGGCAGCCGGAGCAGAAGAACGGCTTGCGGCTGACGAGCGTGGAAAGCGCCACCGCCGCGTCGGTGGCCGCCGCCGCCCGGCTGAGATAGGCATCCACGCGCGCCATGTGCTCGCCCGGCGGCAGCAGCGCGGCGATGGCCCGCGCCACCTCCGCCACGGAAAGCGCGCCCAGCCTGGAGAGGAGCGGCTGGCCGTCAGCCCCGGTCTTGCCCAGCACGCGCGGGCGCCGATGCTCCGGCAGATCGAACAGGGCGGTGCGGGTCTGGTCCTCCACCAGCGGGCGCTTGTTCTCGACGATGAGCAGCGTCTCCAGTCCGGCGGCGAATTCCCGCATTCCCTCCGCTTGCAGCGGCCAGGGCATCGCCACCTTGTAGAGGGAGATGCCAAGCCGGGCCGCCTCCGCCGGGCTGAGGCCGAGCGCGCTCAGCGCCTCCTGCAACACGGTCCAGGCCTGGCCATGGGCGGCGATCCCAAGGCGTGGCTGCGGCGCCGCCAGCATCACCCGGTCCAGGCGGTTGGCCCGGGCGAAGGCCAGGGCGGCGGGCAGGCGGAACTGCCGCAGCCGCCTTTCCTTGTCCAGCGGCTGGTCGACCATGCGGATGCCAAGGCCGCCGGACGGCATCGGCAGCCCCTCGGGCAAAATCACCGCGCCGCGATGCGGTCCCACCTCGATGGTGGCGCCGGAATCCATGGTGTCGCTCACCGCGATCAGGCAGACCCAGAGGCCGCTGAAGCGCGAGAGGGCGTAGCCCGCCAGTCCGTAATCCACCACGTCCTGCACATCCGCCGGAGACAGGATCGGCATTTCCAGATCCATGAACGTGTATTCGGATTGGGAGGGCAGGGTCGAGGATTTGCAGGCATGGTCGTCACCGGCCACCGCCAGCACGCCCCCCTTCGGCCAGGTGCCGGCGAAATTCGCGTGCCGGAAGGCATCGCCCGTGCGGTCCACGCCCGGCGCCTTGCCGTACCACATGCCGAACACGCCGTCGTAACGCGCGCCTGGCAACAGATTGGCCTGCTGCGTGCCCCACACCGCCGTGGCGCCGAGGTCCTCGTTTATCGCCTCGCGAAACAGGACATTCCGCGCCTTCAGAAAGGCTTCGGCGGCATGGGCCTGCTGGTCCAGCCCGCCCAGCGGCGAGCCGCGATAGCCCGAAACGAAGCCGGCGGTATTCAGCCCCGCCGCCGCGTCCCGGCGCGATTGGTCGAGCAGCACCCGCAACAAGGCCTGGATTCCGGTTATGTAAACCCGGCCTTCCTCAAGCGCGTATTTGTCGTCGATCCTGACAAGGTCCAGCGGCATTATCGGTTTCCCCAAATCGCGTTATTTTCCGAGATTGCGCCGGATCGCCGGAAATTGCTTGCCAAATTTGGTTTGGAATTTCAAATATTTCGCATATTCATGCCCCGATAACGAAAATATCAGAAAAACCATGCCCTATTCCCTCGATTCCTTGGATCTTAAAATTCTCGACCTCGTGCAGCACGACGCGACCTTCCCGATCGCGGAAATCGCCGCGCGGGTGGGTCTCAGCCCCAGCCCTTGCTGGCGGCGGATAAAGCGGCTGGAGGAGGAGGGGATCATTCAGCGGCGGGTCACCCTGCTCGACCGCGACAGGCTGGGCCTGGGTTTCCAGGTTTACTGCACCGTCAAGCTTTCCCTCCCCTCCCGCGAAAATCTGGAAATCTTCGAGAAAAACGTGATGAACCTGCCGGAGGTGCTGCAATGCGCCACCGTCACGGGCGCGGCCGATTACGAGTTGCAGGTCGTCACGCGCGACATGCACAGTTTCGATCTGTTCCTGCGCGAGAAGCTCCTGGCCCTGGGTCTCGTCTCGAATATCGAGAGCCGGATCGTCACGCGCATGGTGAAGAATGTCACCACCGCCCCGCTGACTCTCGTCAACGCGCTGAAAGCGTGACCCGCCCCGCCTGGGCCGGGGCGCGGGTTCAGGCGTCCGGGTTGAGAACCGCGCCGAGCCAGCCGGACACATCGCCCATCCGGGCAAGCCCGCAGCCCTCGTCGAAGCGCTGTTCCGCCTTGGCCGCGTCGAGCGCGGGATGCCCATGGCGGAGGCAATCGGTCCATTTGGCGCCCAGCTCCGCGCGGGTGAGCGGGTTGGCCGGCGCGCCAGGGGCATGCTCGACGGTATGGGTCAGCACGCTGCCGTCGCGCAGGGTCAGCATCAGCGTCACCGGCTGGTCGATATCCGTGCCCTGCACGGGCGCCGTATCGCTTTCCACCAGGGCCACATCGGCGAGCCGGTTCTGGATGGCGGGCCGCATCACCGCCGCGTCGGTAAAGCTGTCCAGCCCGACCCGGCCGTCGAGCAGGCTGGCCAGAACCGCGTAGGGGCCGCTGAATTTCGCGTGCAGCCCGGTCCGCGGGCGCGGATGGATCAGCGGAGCGCTGCCGCCTTTGGGAATATGCACGTCGGCACGGGCAAGCCGCTCCAGCGTGCAGCCCGTCCGCGCGCGCAGCTCCAGCGTGGCGGGAATCATTTTATGCAGCATATAGCAGCAGGGAAACATTTTCTGGCTGAAGCCAGGCGATTCGATGGAAAACGGCGCTCCAAACCCGACGGCCTCCGGCCACATCTCCGTCTCGCCGCCCGAATAGGCTTGCAGGAACGCATCCCTCTCGAAAGGCTCGGCGCTCCCGGTAACGCCCGCCGCCGCCAGCCGCGCCGCGCGCACCCCGTTCTGCGCCGCCAGCCCCACATGCAGGGGCTTGACCATGCTGCCGAAATTCTTGCGCAGCCCAGCCGCCATGCTGGCGGCGATGGCGAGGGCGTGCGCGGTGGGCTCAGCCGCCATTCCGCGCAGCTTGGCCACGGCGGCGGCGGCGCCCAGCGTGCCGAGTATGGCGGTGGTGTGAAAGCCGAGCGCGTAGGGGCGGAAGCCCAGCGCCTCGCCCATGCGGGTCATCACCTCGGTGCCGACGCAGAAGGCCAGTTGCAGCCGCGCGCCGGAAACCGGCCCCCGGGCTTTGGCCTGGGGCAGCGCGGCCAGCAGGGCGGAGAGAATGGGCGCGCTGGGATGGCAGACGCCCAGCATGCACACATCGTCATAATCCAGCACATGGGCGGCCATGCCGTAGAGGAGCGCCGCATCCTCCGCGCTCAGTATTTTGCCGCTCCAGGGCGAGGCGATGCCGCCTGGCCCTGCCCCGCCTGGACTTGCCCCGCCTGGACTTGCCCCACCTGGCCCCACCGGCTCCAACGCCGCATCCAGAACCGCCACCGGCGCCTCAGCCCCGCCCGCCACCAGCACCGCCAGCGTGTCGAGAATGGCGGCGGTGGCGCGTTCCGCGGTGGACGGCGGTAAATCCGCCGTGCCTGCGATAAAGCCGGCCAGCCGGGGGTTAAGCGAGTCCTGGGCCATCGTCGTGGTTCCTCTCGTGTGCCGAGCGTTCTAGATCAGTCGCTTGAAAGGGAATTCAGCGGCGCTAGCTGCCGCTCCAGCGCGGCTTGCGCTTCTCGTTGAACGCCCGCACCCCCTCAAGCCGGTCCGAGGAAGGTACGAGCACGTTGTAAGCCGCGAGGTCCAGCATGTAGCCAGTGTGGAAATCCACCTCGCCCCCGCGCGAGGCTGCCAGCTTGCCGTAATGGATGGCCATTGGCGCCGATTCGGCGATGCGCCGCGCGATGCCGACGGCAGCGGCGAGCGCCTGGCCAGGCTCCACCGCCTCGTTGACGATATTCCAGCCAGCCGCCGTCTCGCCGGAGAAGCGGTCCCCGCAGAAGATCAGCTGCTTGGCGCGACGCATGCCGGCCGCGCGCACCAGGTTCTGGATACCGCCGCCGCCCGGCAGAATGCCC
>JAJYAF010000197.1:0-765 GCA_021779655.1 Pseudomonadota bacterium | reverse complement strand
TCGCACATCAGCGCCAGCTCGAACCCGCCGCCATGGGCGATGCCCTCCACCGCCGCGATCACCGGCTGCGGAAAATCCTTCACGGCCAGCACCGCCTCCTCCGCCAGCTGGTGCTGGCGGCGCCAGGCGTGGTCGGTCATGCCCTGGCGCTCCTTCAGATCGCCCCCGGCGCAAAACGCGCGCGGCCCGGCCCCGGTGAGGACGAGCACCCGCAATCCGTCCCGATAGGCGAGCGCGTGCAGGGCGGCGCGCAGCTCCTCCATCATGCGCGTATTCATCGCATTGAGCGTTGCCGGGCGGTTGAGGGTAAGCACCTGGACACCCTCGGCCTCCTCGGTGCCGGGCGCGGTGCCCAGCAGCAGAGTTTCAAACGTCATGCGCGCCCCCTCCGGCGACAAGTTCCAGGCATCAGTAAGACCTCGGCATGCCAAGCTGATGCTGGGCCACCTGGGCGACGACCAGATTATTGGCGATAGGCGCGGTCCGGAACAGGCGGGTCTCCTTCCATTTGCGCTCGATATCGTACTCGCAGGCGACGCCGAATCCGCCATAGGCGGTCATCGCCGCCTCCGCCGCCTCCCAGGCCGCCTCGCTGGCGAGGTATTTGGCCATGTTGCTCTCCGGTCCGCAGGCGCGCCCCGCATCGAACAGCGCCGCCGCCTTGTTGCGCATCAGCTCGGCGGCTTCGAGATTCATATGCGCCTTGGCGATGGGGAACTGCACGCCCTGATTGGCGCCGATCGGCCGGTCGAAAACCACGCGCTC
>JAJYAF010000196.1 GCA_021779655.1 Pseudomonadota bacterium | reverse complement strand
CGACCCAGTTTCTTGCCGAGGTGGACGGCCACCCCGAGGACAAGGCGCTGCGCCTTGCGTTCGAGGAGTTGAACTTCTTTTCGCAGGAGACGAAAATCCTGGGTGTCTATCCCGCCGCGCCTTTCCGCCTGGAGCAGAAACGGGACTGAAGTCCTCTATGCGGCGCGCGAGCGCTCATGCGCCTGCTCTTCATCGAAGAGTTCCGTCAGCTTGCGCATCATGGTTCCGCCCAGTTCATCGGCATCCACGATGGTAACGGCCAGGTTGTAATAGCGGGTCACATCGTGGCCGATGCCGATGGCGATAAGCTCCACCAGCCCGTAACTCTCGATGTCGTGAATAACGCTGCGCAGATGCCGCTCCAGGTAATTGCCGGAATTGGCGGATAGCGTGGAATCGTCCACCGGTGCGCCATCGCTGATCACCATGAGAATTTTTCGCCGCTCCGGCCGGGTAGCAAGCCTGGAATAGGCCCATTGCAGAGCTTCGCCGTCGATATTTTCCTTCAGCAATCCCTCGCGCAGCATCAGGCCGAGATTTTTGCGGGCGCGCCGCCATGGCTGGTCCGCCGCTTTGTAGATGATATGGCGCAGATCGTTGAGGCGGCCGGGCGCCGGGGGCTTGCCCGCGGCAATCCATCGCTCCCGGCTTTGCCCCCCTTTCCAGGCGCGCGTGGTAAAGCCCAGGATTTCGACTTTCACACCGCAGCGCTCCAGCGTGCGGGCCAGGATATCGCCGCACATCGCCGCGACGGTGATCGGCCGGCCGCGCATCGAGCCGGAATTGTCGATCAGCAGGGTAACCACCGTGTCCCTGAAGCTCGTGTCGCGCTCCCGCTTGTATGTGAGCGGCAGTTGCGGATCCACGATGACCCGGGAGAGCCTCGCGGTGTCCAGCAAGCCTTCCTCCAGGTCGAAATCCCAGGATCGCGTCTGTTGTGCCAGCAGCTTGCGTTGCAGCCGATTCGCGAGCTTCACCACCACCGCATGCATGTGTTGCAACTGCTGGTCGAGTTGCAGACGCAGGCGGGTCAGCTCCTCCGCGTCGCAAAGCGCTTCGGCGGCGATCTCCTCATCGAACATCCGTGTAAAAATGCGGTAGCCGGTTTGCCCGCCGGCTGACCCGGTTTGCTGGCGCGGCAGCGGGCCGGCCGGCGCATCCAAGGTTTCCGCTCCGCTGCCCGCGCTGTCGGTCTCGTCTTCCGCCGGCTGTTCCGCGCCCTCCTCCGAGGAAAGTTCGGACAGCGCCGCCAGCATCGCCTCCTCCTGCGAAGCCTCGCCTTGCGAATCGCGTGAATTGTCCTGCTGGCCGGATTCCTCGCCCTCGTCGCCTCCGTTGTCCTCGTCTTCAGCTTGCTCGGTGTCCGCTTCTCCCTCCGCCATTTCCAGTGTCGCCAACAGCTTGCGCGCGGCCTTCATGTAACTGGTCTGATCCGCCTTCGCCGCCGCCAGTTCCGCCAGCGCGTTTTCCCCGGCCGCGCCCAGCGTATTTCGCCAAAGATCGAGGATATGCTTCGTGGAGTCGGGAAGCGACGAAGCGTCCATCCGGTCGCGCGCCAGCAAGGAGAGCGCCCGTGGCAGCGGCAGCTGGTCGCGCTCCGTCATCCGGCCCACCCCCTCCCGCTCCAGTTCCTCGTCCAGCCGGCTGCGCAGATTGGCGGCAACCCCAACCAGATGCTGGGCGCCCACAACCTCGATCCGCGCCTGTTCCAGCGCGTCATAGGCTTCCCGCCCTTCGGCGGTATGGGGCGCGTGCCGGGAATGAATGGCGTCGTCATGGTATTTCAGGCGCAGCGCGACCGCATCCGCCGCGCCGCGTACCTTCCTGATCTCGCTGGCCGGAAGCGCTCGGGAAGGCGTGGGCAGCTTGGCGCGCTTGCCGCTCAAGCCCGAAGGGCCGGCCTGATAGGCGACCTGGATATCCGGCACGTTGGCGATGGCGCGCAGCGTATTGGCAATGGCGCGCTTGAACTCCTCCGCCCGGCCCTGATCGCTATTCTGATCGTTGCCCCGGCCGCTCATCTCCGGGTCACGCCGATTTGCGCTGGGTTTGCTGCAGGCTCATCTCCTCGTTGAAGCAGCGCTGATAGTATTCGGCGACCGTCTCGCGCTCGGATTCATCGCATTTGTTCAGGAACGTCAGGCGGAAGGCCAGCGCGAGATCACCGAAGATGCGGGCGTTTTCCGCCCAGGTGATGACCGTGCGCGGAGACATGACGGTGGATATGTCTCCCGCGATGAAACCAACGCGGGTAAGGTCGGCCAGCGCCACCATGCTGCTGACGCGCTTCGTCGCCGCCGCGTCGTTCGGGTTCATTCCAAGCTTCGCCATCACGATCGCAACTTCCTGCGCGTGCGGCAGGTAGTTGAGCGTGACGACGATGTTCCAGCGGTCCATCTGGCCCTGGTTTATTTGCTGCGTACCATGATACAGCCCGGTGGTGTCGCCAAGCCCGACGGTATTTGCGGTGGCGAAGAGCCGAAAGGCGGGATGCGCGCGGACGACGCGGTTTTGATCGAGAAGGGTGAGCTTGCCCTCCGCTTCCAGGATGCGCTGGATGACGAACATCACATCCGGCCGCCCCGCGTCGTATTCGTCGAATACCAGGGCGCAAGGGTGCTGCAATGCCCAGGGAAGGATGCCTTCGCGGAATTCCGTGACCTGCTTGCCGTCCTTCAGCACAATCGCATCCTTGCCGATGAGATCGATCCGGCTGATATGGCTGTCGAGGTTGATACGGATGCAGGGCCAGTTCAGGCGCGCGGCCACCTGTTCGATATGGGTGGATTTGCCGGTCCCGTGATAGCCCTGGATCATGACCCGGCGGTTGAAGGTAAAACCCGCGAGAATGGCGAGCGTGGTCTCCTTGTCGAACAGATAGGCGGAATCGATCTCCGGCACGTGTTCGGTGCGCAGCGAAAAGGCCGGCACCTCGAAGTCGGCATCGACGCCGAACACCTCGCGGGCCGAAACCGTCCGGTCTGGCTTGGTGAGGCCCGCTGTCGGCTCGGTCGAGGCTTGGACGGCTGTAGCAATCTTGTTCATTTAGATTCAAATCCTATCCGGTTCGGCCTGGGGGGATTGACCGCGCGGGTTCACATCGTCCGGCCAGGGGCTGCGCGAAGCAGAAGGTCCGGGAACTTACTGCTCAAGGTGATATAGGCGAGGTGGATCGACTTGAAGATCTCCTCCGATTTCTTGTCCCCGTTATTGGTATCCGGATGATAGCGCTTGGCAAGAGTCTTGTAAGTCGCCTTCACGGCGGGCAGGGAGACCGGCCAGGTAAGGCCAAGAACGCCCAGTGCGTCGGCGACCTCGTTCGGGAGCTTCGGCGGAGCCGCCTTGGCCTGGGTGCCGAAAGCGAAGTTCAACTCGCTCCGCAGAATTTGTTCCGCACTCCGATATGGGGCGGCGGGGCCGCCCGGCCGGCCGAGTGGCCAGGTTGGCCGCTGCCAGAGCGTGTCCGCCCGCAGATTGGCCTCGATCTCGGCGGCGGACATATCCTTATAATAGTCCCACGCCGCGTTATATTCGCGCACGTGCTGGAGGCAGAACCAGCGATAATCGCGCAGAGCGTTACGGGATCTCGGGGCCCGGTGGATACCATGCGAGGCGCAGCCCACGGCCTCGCATACCTTCGGCGCTGCCTCTGCTTCCATGGGTTCTGCTTCCATGGGGGCGGCTTGAAAAATCGGGCGCGTTGCGACCATCGCTTTAATGTGCTCTCCTTGCCGTCATTGGCAACTCCTAACTTCGGTCAGCGTAACCGGTTTCATGGCATCCAGATATACGCGAATTCGTGACAAACTTCAGGCGGAATTCCAACCCGTGTCGCTGGAAGTGACCGATGAAAGCGCAAGGCATGCCGGCCATGCGGCGCGCAACGGCCTGGCGGCGGGCGAAACGCACTATCACGTATCCATGGTCTCGGCCGCTTTCAACGGCCTGGGCCGGGTGGCCCGATCGCGCGCGGTGCATGCGGCGCTGGAGGAAGAATTCAAGTCCGGGCTGCACGCGCTCTCGCTCAGCCTCGCGGCGCCGGCCGATAGGCCGGCAGCCTAAATCCGCCCCCAGCAGGCCGATACTTCAGGCCAAGACTTCAGGCCAAGACTTGTGGTGCATCCGGCTTCGCGCTAGACGGCCGCATTTGCCTTAAGGGTTTTTCATGAAACGCGCGGGCGTGGTGGAACTGGTAGACACGCCAGATTTAGGTTCTGGTGGCGCAAGTCATGGGGGTTCAAGTCCCTCCGCCCGCACCAGCTTCCGCCCCGTGCGGCCGGTTTTTGGGTTTGAGGATGAATTGATCGATGCAGGTTACTGAAACGCTTTCGGAAGGGCTGAAACGCGGCTACACGGTGGTGGTGCCGGAGAGCGAAATCTCCGCCAAGCGCGAAAAGCGGCTGGCTGAACTGGGAAAGACACTCGCGCTCCCGGGCTTCCGCCCGGGCAAGGTGCCGATCTCCATGGTTCGCAAGCGCTATGCCGCCGCGGTGACGGCGGAGGTGGTGGAAGGGGAAGTCAACGCCGCCTCCGACCAGCTGCTCTCCGAGCGCAACCTCCGTCCCGCCATGCGGCCGAAGCTCGAAGTGATCCAGTCGGGGCAGGATTCCGACCTTGAATTCACCCTCCAGCTTGAAATCCTGCCGGACATCGCGGTGCCGGATCTCAGCGATATCTCCCTGAAAAAACCGGTGGCGGAGGTGAGCGAGGAGGCGGTTACGGAGGCGCTCCAGCGAATGCGCGAGCGGGGACGGAGCTTTGTGCCCCTTGAGACCGCGCGGCCGGCGGAAAAGGGAGACCAGCTGAAAATCGACTTCGTCGGCCGCGTGGATGGCGAGGCTTTCCCTGGCGGCACCGCCACGGATGTGAGGGTCATCGTGGCCGGGCCCGGTTTCATCCCCGGCTTTACCGAGCAGTTGGAGGGCATGAGCGAAGGCGAAACCCGCACGATAAGCGTGACCTTCCCCGGAGATTACCACGCCAAGGAAGTTGCCGGCCGGGATGCCACCTTCGAGGTTACGGTGAAGGAACTGAGCGCCCCCAGCCTGCCTGAGGCGGACGACGCCTTCGCTAAAACGCTGGGGTTTGATTCGCTGCAGGCGGTGCGGGACATGCTGAAAGAGGAAATCGGCCGCGAATATGCGCAGATGTCGCGTCTGAAGCAGAAGCGCGCGCTGTTGGACGTGCTGGCCGAACGCGCGCGGTTTGACCCCCCCGAATCGCTGGTGGAGGCCGAGTTCGCGGCGATCTGGCGGCAGGTGGA
>JAJYAF010000195.1 GCA_021779655.1 Pseudomonadota bacterium | reverse complement strand
CGCCCAGTTCGAGCGGCAGCCGCAGCAGCGTGAAGCCGGCGGCAACCGCGCCGGCGCCCGCGCCGGCAGCCAGGATGCGCTCCATTTCCATATCGTTGAGGCCGGGGATCATGGGTGCGGCCATCACGCCGGTTAAGATGCCCTCCCGCGTCAGCCGGGCGATGGCGTCCAGACGGCGGGCGGGACTCGCGGCGCGCGGCTCCATGGCGCGGGCAAGTTCGGCGTTGAGCGTGGTGATGGAGAGAAACACGCGCGCCAGGTTGCGGCGGGCCATGCGGCCCAGAATATCCGCGTCGCGCAGCACGCCGGCGGATTTGGTGATGATGACCAGCGGGTGGTTGCAGCGCTCCAGCACTTCCAGGATGCCCCGGGTGATCTGCAGCCGGCGCTCGACCGGCTGGTACGGATCGGTGTTGGAGCCGAGCACGATCGGCCGCGCGGTATAGCCGGGCTTGCTCAGCTCCTGCTCCAGAAGTGCCGGGGCTTGCGGCTTGAAGACGATCTTGGTTTCGAAATCGAGGCCGGGCGAGAAGCCGAGATAAGCGTGGCTGGGGCGGGCGAAGCAATAGACGCAGCCGTGCTCGCAGCCGCGATAGGGGTTGATGCTGCGGTCGAAGCCGATATCCGGGCTGTCGTTGCGGGCGATGATGCTGCGCGTTGCGTCGCGGATCAGGGCGGTCTGCGGCGGGGACGCATCGTCCGGCAGATCCCAGCCGTCGTCGAAGGCTTCGCGGCTCGCGCGCTCGAAGCGCACCTTGGGGTTCGCCGCGGTGCCGCGGCCCTTGAGCGCGCCTTCTGGCTGCTGTTTGAGATGAATTTCGCCGGGCTGGCTCATTTCCGTTTGTTCATTTTTTGTTCATCCTCGTGCTTTTTCATTACGGAGCCGATTATTTTGAATAACTTGTGAACATAACAAGAACATAGTTTCGCCGGCCTGGCAAGAGGGTACCCGCCGGGCCGGCTGGAAGCGATGGCCTGTGAACGCAACCGCGCTAGCAGCCTGTTCGGATTGGGCTTTTGGAAGGCTAATCGATAGCGGATGATGGTGATCTGATTGTGTCAGGCTTCCTGGAGGCGGGCGAGGCTCCGGCAGTTGTAATACCGGTCAGCCTTAAGGCTGACCGGTTGCGCGCGGGACTGGCGGGGCGGCCGCGCGCCAAAAAGCTTATACCAGCCCGCCGCGGGACTCGAAGAGCGATGACAAGGCGGGCTGGTCTAAGCGAGAGCGATCAGCCGCCACTCATTGGTGACGTTGCCGAGACCGCGGAGGTGGAAGCGGACGAAGCCGATCGCGCTCTTGATGATGCCGAAGACCGGCTCGATGGTTTGCTTGCGCTGTCTGTATCGGTTCTTTCCATCCTCGGTCTCCAGTTTGGCTTTCATCTCCACACGCCATGGCTCAGGAACGACTGATCCCGATTGAACGGAACAAAATTCGACATGCCCGATCCTAGCCAGACAACCTCGCGTCGGGGAATCCCCAATCCGACAGGCTGCTAGCGCGCTTTCATGCTGAGCGTAAACGCTCAGCGCGCTCTAGCTCTTTGTTTTGGCGAGCAACTTTATCCTCCTGACTGATTCCGGTCAGGGGGATGTTGCTCTAATTACGTGGCGTCACTTGGTAGATTTTTCCGTTCCATCGCCAGGTCTGAAATATACGGGGATGCGGGAAATTGGCTTCCAAGCTGGGATCGGCCAGCAAAACAGCTAAAGCGCCATGATTGTTAACAACTTTGATTTGCGGCACAGTCACCGAACCTTGATCTAGAACTTTCGATATCGATCCATGTCCGACGTGATAAATCCTTATCTCATAAGCCGAGCCTGTAGCCCACAGCGTCACCAGATCCGGACTGCCGTCAAGAAGGCAAAATGCGGCGATGGGAATATCATCAAACTGCTCGCTATACTTGACGCTCGATGCGCATCCCTCGATGCAAGCGATATGCACGGTTCTGACAAAGGCATAGTCCGTAAGCGGCGGTTGAGCGTGAGGCAATTTCAACAATACCTCTTTCTCGTCGATATCCAGCTGAAATGTTTCATTATCGGTCATGTCGTCATTGCTTACATATGCAGTAACCCGATCCAGGAGCGCGTCGGCATATGCTGCGGTGCGGCAGCCTATCAAGATAACCAAAACATAACTATATCGCAGGAAAATTTTCAAAGGGAGCACTCTTTCATCGGTGAATCTCCTGTTTTAAGACCTGCATCGGGTCCGAAGGATTTTTTTGCAAATCTTGGGTTGTCCGCAAAATATCGGTCGCGTATCCGCGTCTGCCGCCATATTTATCTAATCCTTGCACGAGATTTCCTCCAGCCAGATGTATCTCGCGAGTAAGATATAGCGAGCCGGCGGCGATATTCTCGGCAGGATCGAAAACGTCAAAACCGCCAGACCACTGACCTATTCGCCGGAGTTCCCGTATCGCACCAACCTCCATTTGCAGGAGTCCTGCCGCCGTACTATTTGAATTTTTGCTGCCGGGAATAAAACTCGATTCTTTCCAAGCCATTGCGATAATCAGGTCATCACTCAACCCGGACTTGTTATTTGCCTTCACAAGCGCCTTTATCTGATCAAAGGTCAGTTGAACGGAATGAATGGCTTTTGGCCGCTCTTCATTAACAGGGTCCTCGCTGACCATTTCCAGGTCACCGTTTTTAGCCGCCAGAAAAACGCTCAGCCGCGTACCGATCACGCCATGAAAGTAACAGGATACCGGATCGTCAGGCTTTGGGTCGTCTCTGTCCTGGTCGATCTGCAGTTGGGCCGTGCAATAGGGGCATTTGATGGTGTATTGCGGCTTAATGCGCGCCGGAGGGGGGCTGTATCACCGGGAGCTTGCGCAGGCACATCGTGGCAAGCGCCGCGACGACCATGCCGCAGCCGAGCATGCCGAAAGCATCGCCATAGGCGAAATAATAGGACTGCGCCTGCACAGTGTGGCCCACGGCGATGATCGCCTGGCTCATGGCCGTGTTGGGATCCGGTACGCCATGGCTTTCAAAATAGCTCTGCAGCATGGCCAGGCGCTCACGCGTGGCCGGCTGCAGCAGGCTCACATCCGGCGTGATGATGGCCGAATGAAATTTTTCCCGGTTGGTGATGAAGGTTTGTGTCATCGCGATGCCGATCGCGCCGCCGAGATTGCGCATCATGTTGAAGAGCGAGGAGGCGGATGCGGTATCCTGGGTCGGGATGCCGGCCGTGGCGATGACGGAAGTACAGGGAAAAATCATCGCCTGGCCCACCGCGCGGATGAGATTGGGGATGAGAAGCTGCGGCCCGCTGTCATCGGGGCTGAGACTGAGATTCATGAAATTGCTCATGGCGAAGACCACGAACCCGAACAGCAGCAGCCAACGCACATCGAAGCGGCGCATCAGCAGAGGCATGAAAGGGATGATCATGAGCTGCGGCAGGCCTACCCAGGCCATGATGCCGCCTGCCTGCCGCGCGCTGTAGCCGTGCGATTGCGAAAGATAAGTCGGGATGAGGTAGACCGCCGAATACAGCACGAAGCCCAGCATGGTGTTGGCGATGCCGATGAAGATGAAATTGCGCGACTTGAACAAATAGAGGTTGACGAGCGGATTTTTGTTCGTGAGCTCGATGATCAGGAACAGAATAAGCGCGATGGCGGAGATGATGCTGGTGTCCCGAATGAAGGCGGAGCCGAACCAGTCATCCTTGTTGCCTTCCTCCAGCACGATTTGCAGCGTGCTCAGCCCGATTGCCATGGTGATCACGCCGAACCAGTCGCCCTCGCGGAATTTTTCAAGCTGCATCGGCGCCCTCTCCAGCCCCCAGATCAGCGCCGGCAGCATGATCGCGCCCGGAACCAGGTTGAGGAAGAAAATAAAACGCCAATTGTACATATCGGTGATATAGCCACCGATGGTGGGTCCTATCGCCGGGGCGAAGGTGGAGGTGAGCGCGAACAATGAAAATCCGATCGGCCGCGCGCGGGGCGGCAGAAGGAGGACAATACTGGTAAGCGCCAGCGGGATCAGGACGCCACCGCAGAAACCCTGCAAGGCGCGCAGCACCACCATTTCCGGAAAATTCGAAACCATGCCGCATGTGGCGGAGAAGAACAGAAACAGGACGGTGTTGGTGATGAGGTAGCGGCGCAGGGAAAAAACCGCGGAAAGCCAGCCGGAAAGCGGGATGACCACGATTTCGCCGATCAGATAGGCGGTCGAGATCCAGCCACCATTGTCGAGCCCGGTGCCGATGCCGCCCTCGATATCGGCCAGCGAGGTGTTGACTACCTGGGTGTTGAGTACGGCCATGAAGGCACCGAGCAAAGCGCCGCCGACCGCGGCCTTGGTGCGCAGCGGAACCTTATCTTCCGGCATGCTAGGGCGCCGCGTGCCGACGCCGCGGCCTGGTGTCGATGTCGGGTTCAACCGACATGCCGGGGCGCAGCTTGCCGAGATTGTCCCGATTCAGATTCAAAACGATTTTCACCGGCACGCGCTGGACGATTTTGATGAAATTGCCGGTCGCGTTATCGGGCGGCAGCAGCGCGAACTCCTGGCCGCTTGATGGGGCGATGCTTTCCACCGTGCCGGTGACCTTGAGATCGGGAAAGCCGTCGACCGAGACCGAGACCGGCTGGCCCGGTTCTATCCCTTCGACCTGAGTCTCCTTGTAGTTCGCGGTGATATAGACCGCGTTCAGCGGTACTACCGCCATCACCGGCGTGCCGATTTGCAGATAATCGCCGAGCGCCACGGTCTTGTTGCCGACCACCCCCTCGAACGGCGCGACGACCTGGGTGTGGCCGAGATTGATGGTCGCCTGCCGCGCGCTCGCCGTGGCCTGCGCGAGGCTTGCCCTGGCCTGGGCCAGTTCCGCGCGCAACACGTCCACCTGCCGTTGCGCACCGGCCAGGCTCGCGCTGTCGGCGTCGACGGTCGCCTTGGCGGTGGCAAGCCCGGTATCCGCCTGGTCGGCGTTCTGCCTCGTGCTGGCGCCGGTGCGGACGAGGGCGGCATAGCGGCGCTGGTTGGTTGTCGCGAAAGCAAGCCTTGCCCTGTCCGCTTCCAACTGGGCGGCGGCCTCGGCGATCCGGGTCTTTTGCAGACCGATCTGCGCGATGTCGCTGATGATCGCCGCTTGAGCGGCCGCCATGTCGGCCTTGGCGCCGGCCAGGGCGACCTTGTAATCCCGATCGTCGATCGTGAACAGCAGCTGGCCCTGGCGGACCGGCTGATTGTTCTTGACAAAAACGCCGCTGACATAGCCGCTG
>JAJYAF010000194.1 GCA_021779655.1 Pseudomonadota bacterium | reverse complement strand
GCGTGCGTGTCGAGCCCCGGATAGCGGGGCAGCAGCGATGGATGGATGTTGATCATGCGTCCCTGGTGGCGGCGCGCTTCGGCCGCGCTGATGAGGCGCATATATCCCGCACAGACGATGAGATCGGGCTGAACGCGATCCACCGCCTCGAAGAACTTTTCGTCGAACGCCTCGCGCGAAGGATATGGTCACAGATTGCCGCGCGCAATAATGCTCAACAATTTATGAACTGGTCCAATAAAGGCTTCTGCTGGCAAACGCTGGCGCGGCAAACAGAGCCTGAACCCGCTGCCGGCATGTATGATGTCCAATAACGGTGTTATTACGAAGGAAAGGAGTCGGCTGCGGGCCAAATTCGGCCCTTGGACTGGTTATAATGTAATCAACTGGCGTGTTCAGCGCGGCCCGGCGCCTCGAACATGATCAAACCAACACAAGGAGAGATCGAAATGGCCTGTATCAAAGCATGCAGCGGGTGCGGTTTTCGGCCTCGACGGTTATGAGAAAATGCCGGGATTTTTGCGCCTGATACCAGCCCGCCAATTCATTGACTCTATCAGACAGGTGGCGGGCTGGTATAAGGCTTTGATTTCGCGCGCGGCCGCCCCGCCAACCCCGCGCGCATACCAATCCGCATTTTTGCGGATTGGTATGACCTGGTGGATCCATCCAAATGACCCGCGCTGGCACAATGAAATCAGCTTCTGGGCGACCCGTGAGTCGCTCAAGGATCGGCACATGAACGACTGCCACAAGCACGCCAAGGCCTGGGCCGTGCGCAGCGGCGCCATCATGGAAGACATCATCACCAATTTCGAACCCATGACGGCGCGCACCGTGGTGCGGCGGGCGGAGCGGTGCTGTGGCGATGCCGGCCACCCCGGTCGCCGCGGTGAACCGGCTGGTGCTGGTGTATCTCAACCGACTCTCCTATCTGTTGTTCGTCATGGCCCGTTACGCGAACGACCAGGGTGCCCGGGACGCCCTTTGGGTGCCCGCCGCCAATCGTGACGGCTGAGGAGCTTCCCGCCGTAGCCTCCGACGACCTGCCGGCCGATGTCGGCGGCTGGCGGATCGGAACCGCCTTCGCCAGCAGCGTGCCGCCCTCCGCCTCGCAGCGCTTCTACGCGGTTTATGAAGGCGGCGGCTTCGGGCATCCGGAGCGCGGCATGATCGCGGCGGTGGCACGTGGTCACGCCGCCGATCCGGCCGGGATAAAAGGCGCGCGGGAGGCGGCGCAGCTGGTGATCCACAGCTTCGCCGAGGGCTATTTCGGCGCCCTTCGCACGCTCGGCACCAAGCGCGCCGCGCAGCAGGCGCTGGTCAGCATCAATGGCTGGCTGCACGGCCAGATCCGCAACGACAGCGGCCGGCAGCTGGCGCCGGTATCGCTGGTGGCGCTGCTGCTGCACGGCGCCGGCGTCGGCGTGCTGCAGATCGGGACCGGCGGCGCCTACCGCGCGCGCGACGGGCAGGTCACGCCGCTGATGCCCGGCCATCTGTCGGCGCATAGCGGCGCTTGGATGGCGCCGGCGCGGGCCATCGGCCTCGATCAGGAGTTCTCGGTCGATTACACCGAGATCGAAGCGGCGGCCGGCGACAAGCTGCTGCTGGAGAATGGTCTCAATCCGAGCCAGCCGGAGACGCTCGCCGCCGCCCTGCGGCTGGAACTGCCGCCGGCCCGGGATGCTTGCGCGGTGGTGCTGGAGGTGCTGGCAGCGCCGGCGGCGGACCCCGCGCGGCAACTCACCGAACTCACCGGCCTCAAGCTGCGGCCGGAGCCGCGCGAGGGCGATGTCTGGGACGGTTTCGTCATCGGCAAGACCATCTATCGCGGTCGCTACACAGTGCTGAAATTGTGTCACGACAGCTTCGAGAACCGCGAGGTGGTGCTGAAGATCCCGTTGCCGTCGATGCTGCAGGACGAGATCTTCACCGCCGGTTTCATGCGCGAGGCCTGGATCGGAAGCACCGTGCGTAGCGACAATCTGGTTCGCTACATCGACCTGCCCGCGGATCGTCGCAGCAGCCTGTATCTGGTGATGCCCTATTATCGCGGCGAGACGCTGGAGCAGCGGTCGAACCGGACGCCGCTGGTGTCGCTGCCCGAGGGGGTCGGCATCGCGCTCAAGCTGTGCGAGGCGGTGCAGGATCTCGCCTCCATCCAGATCATCCATCGCGACCTGAAACCGGAAAACATCATGCTGCTGCCCAACAACGAGGTGAGGCTCTTGGATCTCGGCCTGGCCTATCTCCCCGGCATCGACCTGCGCGATGCGACCAAACCTGGCGGCACGCTGCGCTACATGGCGCCGGAGCTTTTGAAGGGCGTGCAGGCCAACCCGCGCACCGAGGTGTATGCGCTGGCCGTCACCATCTACCGGATGTTCGCGCGCGGCGCCTATCCGTTCGGCCAGCGCGAGGGAACGCCGCTTAGGCGGCTGCGGCCGGATCTGCCGCGCTGGCTCGGCAAGGTGATCCAGAAGGGCCTGATGCCGGACCCGGCCGAGCGCTTCGCCGATGCGGGCGAAATGGCCAAGGCGTTGCGCGAGGGGCTGGTCTCCGGCCCGGTCGACGAGCCCGAGCCGCTGCGCTTCCCGCTGAGCCGGCTGCAGCTCTGGCAGGCGCTGGCGATCGTTTTCGCAATCGGATTCCTGTTGCTGCTGACGATGCAGATGCGGCGCTGATGCGCATCCTGTATATGAGCGACCTGCATCTGGAGATGGAAAGCCCGCGCCTGACGATCCCCGGATGGCGTGGGTTTCCGACGCGGCATCGGCGGCTGCCGCGCCACCCCTCTCGCGGGCCGCTGCTCGACGATCTGCCGAAGCCCGATCTCGTGGTGCTGGCCGGCGACATCCATAACGGGCTGCGCGGCATCGTCTATGCCAGGCAGCTGGCGGCATATTTGGAGGCGCCAGTGGTGATGGTGGCCGGCAATCATGA
The DNA here is from genome assembly GCA_021779655.1 of Pseudomonadota bacterium. Next base: position 2,349 of record JAJYAF010000194.1, on the reverse strand, counting down.
ATATTATCATCACGATGCGGCGGTGCTGCTGCCGGCGTTGCGCGCCGCTTCCGCCGCCAGCCCGGGTGTGCACTTCCTGGAAAACGCCGCGATGACGCTGCAACTCGCCGGCCAGAGCGTGAAGATCCTGGGCTGCACGCTGTGGACGGATTTCGCCCTGCACGGCGACGCCGAGCGCGCGATGCTGGATGCGAATCTGCTGATGAACGATTATGTTCTGGTGAATAACGGCGCGCTGAAGCTCACCCCCTGGGACACGAGGGGTTTTCACGAGGCTTCGCGGCGCTGGCTGACGGCGGAGCTGGCGGCGACGCCGGCCGACGTCAAGCGGGTGCTGGTGACGCATCACGCGCCGACGGCGCTGGCGCTTGGCAAACGCCGCGGCGCCGTTGCCCCGGCCTATGCGACCGAGCTCGTCGGCGCCTATCCCGGACTCGATCTGTGGATCCACGGCCATACCCATTTCCGCCACGAAACCGTCATCGCCGGCACCCGGCTGGTGTCGGCGCCGCGCGGTTACGTGGGGCATGACGGCAGACAGGCGCTGCGCTTCCGGCCGGGTCTTGCCGAGCTTTGACGCTTGTGGTTAGATTTCTTTCAGAGAAATGAGTTTTCTTTCCAAGAACTGGATGGCCATCCGGCGATCCCGTCGGAGAGATGGGGACATGCTTTAAGTTGGCGCGCGGTTACTCGATTTTTTCCATCCTCGGCGAGGCGCTGCGCGGCAATACCGGCTGGCGGCAGGCCTGGCGCAAGCCGGAACCGGCGGCGGCCTACGACGTGGTGATCGTTGGCGGCGGTGGCCATGGACTCGCCACCGCCTACTATCTGGCGCGCCACCATGGGGCGGGGCGCATCGCGGTTCTGGAAAAAGGGCCGATCGGGCTCGGCAATGTCGGCCGCAACACCACGATCGTGCGCTCGAACTACCTATTACCGGCCAACACCGCGTTCTACGAATGGTCGATGCAGCTATGGGAGGGGCTCGAACAGGACATCAACTACAACGCCATGGTGAGCCAGCGTGGGGTACTGAACCTGTTCCATTCCGATGCCCAGCGCGACGCCTATGCCCGTCGGGGCAATGCGATGCGGCTGCATGGCGTCGACGCCCGGTTGCTGGACGTGCCGGCGGTGACAAAGATGCTGCCCTATCTCGATTACGCAAACGCCCGATTCCCGATCAAGGGGGGACTGCTGCAACGCCGCGGCGGCACCGCCCGCCATGACGCGGTGGCCTGGGGCTATGCGCGGGCGGCGGATCGGCTCGGCGTCGACATCATCGAGAACTGCGAAGTCACCGGGATCGTGCGGCAGGCGGGGCGCATCGCCGGCGTCGAGACCAGCCGCGGGGCGATCCGCACCGGCAAGCTCGGGCTGGCGGTGGCGGGACATTCCTCGGTGCTGGCGGCGATGGCCGGGCTGCGGCTGCCGATCGAGAGTCACGCGCTGCAGGCCTTCGTCAGCGAGGGATTGAAGCCGCTGATCCACCAGGTGATCACCTTCGGCGCCGGACATTTCTACATCTCCCAGTCGGACAAGGGCGGGCTCGTGTTCGGCGGCGATATCGAGGGTTATAATTCCTATGCGCAGCGCGGCAACCTGCCGGTGATCGAGGACGTGTGCGAGAGCGGAATGGCGTTGATGCCGATGATCGGGCGGGCGCGCATCCTGCGGCATTGGGGCGGCATCGTGGACATGTCGATGGACGGCAGCCCGATCATCGACAAAACCAATATCGGCGGCCTCTATCTGAATGCCGGCTGGTGCTATGGCGGCTTCAAGGCGACCCCGGCTTCCGGCTGGTGCTTCGCGCATCTGCTGGCCCGCGACGAGCCGCATCCGCTGGCCGCCGCGTTCCGCCTGGACCGTTTCGAACGCGGTATGGTAATCGACGAGAAGGGAGTCGGCGCGCAGCCGAATCTGCACTAGCGATGCGCATCGATTGTCCCTATTGCGGCGGCCGCGGCGTGGAGGAGTTCTCCTTCCTCGGCGATGCGAGTGTGCTGCGGCCTCAGGCAGCCCTGCCCGAGACCGATCCGGGCTGGGCCGAGTATGTGTATCTGCGCGACAATCCGAAAGGGCTGCATCGCGAGCTTTGCTATCACGGCGGCGGCTGCCGGGCCTGGCTGGTGCTGACCCGGGACGTGCGCGACCATGCCATCGTTGCGGTCACGCCGGGGCGCGAAATGGCGCTCGCGCGAAGGAACGACGACTGATGGCGGATTCCCTTCAAGACCTGCGCCCAGGCGCTTCCCGGGATTTCCCCGCCGGCGTCGGCCTGCGCGAGCGCGAGCAGCCGTTCAGGCTGGCGGCCGGCGGCAGGATCGGGCGCGAACAGCGGCTGGC
>JAJYAF010000193.1 GCA_021779655.1 Pseudomonadota bacterium | reverse complement strand
CACCGATCTAGAAGCGATAGCTCAAGTCGGTGTCTGCGATAAACAGGCGGCCAAAGCTGAACAGATCGGCCTGGCCGCCGGCCAGCGTTTTGTCCGCCAATGCCAGTGTATATTGGTTGTTCGCCATGTACGCGCCGGCGAACCGGCGCCGCAGGTCGTCGAAATCCACACCGGGCGCTTCCCGGGAAACGCGCGTGACCCCTTCAATGACATGGAGATAAAGCAGCCCGATGCGCGACAGAGCGTCGACGTAAGCGCCATAGGTCACCATCGGCTGAGAATCCAGCGGGGTCTCACCTGGCATTGTCGTGCCCGGGGAGATCCGGATCCCGACCCGCTTCGGCCCCCAAACCTCGGTTACCGCCGCCACGACCTCAAGCGGGAAGCGCAGGCGGTTTTCAACGGAACCCCCGTACCGGTCGGCCCGGTGGTTGGTGCTGTCCCGAATGAACTGCTCAAGCAGATAATTATTGGCGGAATGGATCTCCACGCCATCGAAGCCCGCCTGCCTGGCGCATTCGGCGGCGTGCCGGTAATTTTCGACAATCGCCGGTATCTCTTCAGTCTCAAGCGCCCTGGGCGTTACGTGATCTTTGAGCCCGCCCAGCGTGAAGGCCTGCCCTTTCGGGGCAATGGCTGAAGGCGCGACGGGCAACGCGCCGCCATGCAAATCCGGGTGGGAGATACGGCCGGTGTGCCAAAGCTGCAGAAAAATCCGCCCGCCGCGCTTATGCACGGCGGCCGTGACGGGCTTCCAGCCTTGCACCTGGGCTTGTGTCCATATCCCCGGAGTCAATGCGTAGCCGATTGCCTGGGGCGAGATATTGGTGGCTTCCGCGATGATCAAACCGGCGTCCGCCCGTTGTGCATAATAATCCACGGCAAAATCCGGGGGCACGCCTTCCCGGCTGGACCTGCTGCGTGTGAGGGGCGCCATGACCACGCGATTCTGTAGCCGCAGATCCCCCAAGACAAACGGCTGGAGTACAGGCGAGTTTGCAAGATCAGCCATAACAGGCTCCTTCGCTTGATCTATAAATCGGCTTTTGCACGAGCGGCCTACGCGCGGTTTGACCGCAGAATAGTCGGTCCGCGCGCCAACCGGAAGGGGGAATGGGGTGATGGAAACCAGTGCTTACCGCCAGCGCCGCCGCCAGTCGGGGGTTTGCGCCTTAAGCCGGTTCAGGGCAGGGGGGGTGCCGGTGCTGTATGTTCCTGCCATCCGCCACCTAACGCCTTATACAAGGTAATGGCATTCTGCAGGGCGGCGAGCCTGATGCTGACGAGATCCAGCCTTGCCGTAAGCAGCGAATTGTCTGCGATCAACACGTTGAGATAGGTGTTTGTTCCAGCGGTTAGCTGCATATTGGCGAGGTTGTAATACCGCGTATCCGCCGCGACCAGATCCTGTTCGGCCTGTACCTGCATGACATAGGTGCCGCGAGCGTTCAGCGCGTCCGACACGTCGTGAAAGGCCGACTGGATTGCCGATTCATAATAGGCGATTTCGATGCGTTTTTGCAGTTTCGCGATATCCAGATTGGCAATGTTCTGGCCGCCCATGAAAATCGGCAAGGTTATGGTGGGCTGAAAGGTCCAGACGTGGTTGCCGGGCGCGAATAAATGGTTGAGCGTCGGGCTTGCCACTCCGCCGTCGCCGGTAAGCATGACGGAAGGGAAGAAATCGGCGCGTGCCGCCCCGATATTGGCATTGGCGGCCAGCAGCATATGCTCCGCGGCGCGGATATCCGGCCGCCGTTCCAGCAGATCCGACGGCAGGCCGGCCGGTACATCGGGCAAGGGCGGCGTGGCTTCCAGCCCGGACACCGCCTGCATCCGTTGCAGCAACTCCTGGGGGGGAGGCGCGCCGGCCAGCAGCACGATTTCATCCATGTCCTGCGCGACCTGCCGGGTATATTGGGCGACATTCGCAAGGGCCGTATCGACGGTGGTCTGCGCCTGCGCCACGTCCATTGCCGTGTAGATCCCATGGTCGGCCGCAAGTTGGGTCAAACGCAGGGACTGCTGCTGCGCCGAAGCGGTTTCCTGGGCGATCCGCAGGGCATCACGGTCCGCGAGCCAGGTATAATATTCTGCCGCAATTTGAGAAACCAGCGATATCCGTTCGCTCAGCACGGTGTCGACATTGCTTAGATACTGCTCGTGCGCGGCCTGGGCTTCGCTGCGGATTTTACCGAACAGGTCGAGTTCCCACGAAACCGCGCCCACCAGGCTATATTCCCGGTAACTGAAGGAGACGCCGCCGGTTGCGCTGGCGGGCGTATGGGTATTGTAGAGCGAGCCTTCACCCTGCACCGACGGAAACAGGGCAGAGCGGTCCAGCGTATACTGCGCCTGCGCCTGCGAGACGTTCAGCACCGCCACACGAAGATTTGTATTATGCGCAAGGCTGAATGCAATCAGTTCCTGCAAGGCAGGATCGGCAAAGAAATTCCGCCAGCCGATATCGGAGGCGGCCGGCCCTGGGGTGGATGAAATGGTGACCGGCCATTGTGTCGCGACAGGCAAGGCCGGACGATGATAATCGGGAATGAACGAGCATCCCGCGAGCAGACTGATGAGAAGCGGAACCGCCGCCTTGTAGGCACGCATGTTCATTCGCCCTGCCCGCCTGGTGCCGGTGCCGGCGTGTTCTTCTCGCTCCGCCGTTTTACCTTGGTGAGCGACAAGACAAGGACGAAGAACAGCGGGACGAAGAAGATCGCCAATATTGTCGCGCTGATCATTCCGCCCACGACGGCAGTGCCGATTGCGGTACGCGCGCCCGCGCCCGCGCCGGTGGCGATTGCCAGCGGAAAGGTACCGAAGACGAAGGCGATGGAGGTCATCAGGATAGGGCGCAGGCGTTCCCGGCCCGCGTGCAGCGCCGCGTCCAGCAGCGATTCTCCCTGTTCGAAGAAATTCCGGGCGAACTCGACGATCAGGATGGCGTTCTTCACCGCCAGGCCCATCGTCGTCAGCAGCCCGATCTGAAAATATACGTCGTTGTCGAGGCCTCTTATGAAATTAGCAAGCACCGCGCCGATGATGCCAAGCGGCACCACCAGCATCACCGCAACCGGAATAGACCAATTTTCGTATAGAGCCGCGAGGCACAACAGCACGAAAACGATCGAGATTCCGTAGAGCGCCCCGGTTTGCGAGCCGGCCTTCTGCTCTTCGTATGAAAGGCCGGTCCATTGCGCTCCCACGCCATGCGGCAACCGGCTGACGAGCCGCAGGACTTCCGCCATCGCCTGGCCGGTGCTGTAGCCCGGAGATGGCTGGCCCTGCATCTCATATGCGGTCAACCCGTTATAAATCTCAACCGATTGCGGCCCGCTCGTCCAGTTGCCGGTCATAAACGTATTGAACGGAACCATACTGCCGGAACTGTTCCGGACATACCACTTCGCCAGATCGTCCGGCTGCATGCGCCCGCTGCTTTCGCCTTGTACAAAGACCTGTTTGACCCGACCTTCGCGCAAAAATTGGTTCACGTAAAGCGATGCCAGGGCGCCTTGAATGGTGGTGTCGACATCCGCGATCGAAAGCCCTAAAGCCGACGCCTTTTCACGGTCGACGGTGAGGTGATATTGCGAGGCTTCGCTCAGCCCGTTCGGATGTACGCCAACCAGCATGGGATCGGTTGCCGCCATACCGAGGAACTGGTTTCTTGCCGCATAGAAATCGGCATTGCTCAAATTGCCGGAGTTGACCAGTTCCACGTCGAATCCGGTTGCGTTGCCAAGTTCCAATACCGGTGGCGGCTGCAACAGGAACAGCTGGCCGACCGGATTGCCGCCAAAATGCTGCATAACCCGAAGCGCAACTGAACCCACATATTGCGACGCTTTTTGCCGCTGTCCCCAAGGTTTCATCAGTGCGACAATAAAGCCCTGGTTCTGTCCCTGCCCGGCAAAGCTGAAACCGGTCACGGTCAGCATGGATTTCACGTTCTCCGCTTCGGTTTTGTTGATGTAGTCATAGACTTCCTTGTCGAACCTGGACGTCTCCTCGGCGGTGGAATTGGGCGCCAGGGTGGTCTGGCCCAGCAACAACCCCTGATCTTCATCCGGAAGAAAGCCGAGGGGAAGCCTGGTGAACAGGAATACCATCACCAGCGTGATGATCACGAAGACAACCAGCGCGAAAACACGGTGCCGAGAAATTACCCGGACGGCGCCGAGGTAGCGGTCCCGACTGGCGTTGAACCCGCGGTTGAACCATTGAAAAAATCGAATGTTGCGGAAACCGCCGGGCTTGGGCGGCTGCAGCAGCATCGCGCAAAGGGAAGGGGTAAACAGCAACGCTGTGAGAATCGATAGCGTCATGGCCGAGACGATGGTGACCGAAAACTGGCGATAGATCACGCCGGTCGAGCCGGGAAAAAACGCCATCGGCAGGAATACCGCCGCCAGGACCACACCAATACCAACCAAAGCGCCGGAAATCTCGTCCATGGATCGGCGCGCCGCCTCCTTGGGAGGCAGTTTTTGATCGTGCATCAGCCGATCGACATTTTCCACGACCACGATCGCGTCATCGACCAGCAATCCGACTGCCAGCACCATTGCCAGCATGGTCAGGGTGTTGATCGTGTAGCCAAGCGCCGCCAACACCGCAAATGTGCCGAGCAGCACGATGGGCACCGCGATGGTGGGCACCAAGGTCGCCCGGAAATCCTGCAGGAACAGCAGCATCACCAGGAAGACGAGCACGATGGCTTCGAACAGCGTTTGCGCCACTTCTTCAAGCGAGAGCACGATGTAGGGCGCTGTGTCATACGGATAGACGAGCTTCAGGCCCGGCGGAAAGGACTTCTCAAGCTCCGCCATCTCTTGCTTCACCGCTTTCTCGACGGCCAGCTGATTTGCGCCGGGTGTCAGTTTAAGACCCATCGAGCTGGCAGGCATGCCGTTATACAGGCTGCTGATCGAATAATCCTGCGGACCGAGTTCGACCTTTGCCACATCCTTCAGACGGACCTGCGCGCCGCTGGTCAGCACGGTGAGCAGAATATTGGCGAACTGCTCGGGGCTGCTGAATTCGCTCGGGCCGATGATGTTCGCATCGAGGCGTTGACCAGGATTTGCCGGAAGGCCGCCGACTTCGCCCGCCGGAATTTGTACGTTCTGCGCCTCGATCGCGTTGACCACATCGGTGACGGTAAGGCCGTATTTGTACAGCTTGTCAGGATTGAGCCAGATACGCATGGCATATTCGGATCCGAACAAGGTGTAGTCCCCAACGCCGGGAACACGGGAGACCGGGTCTTCGATATGCGACGCGATATAGTCGGAGATATCG
>JAJYAF010000192.1 GCA_021779655.1 Pseudomonadota bacterium | reverse complement strand
AGGGTTTCAGCGGGCGCTTTTTCCGCCCGTCTGCGTGGCGCGGCGGCCGGGCGTGGAGGGGCGGAGCGGGTGGGTGGGCGTGTTATGGCGGTACTCCTTCGATAAAACCGTTTCCAACGAGGCTGCTTGCCGCCAATTCGCCGCCCGGGCGCGCATGGCGGTGGCGGAAGCGGGGTTTTCCCGCATCGGCAGCAGAATCCAGGCGGGCGCCGGCGTCCGCGCAAGGTTTACCGCAGCCCGCGCCGGAAGGCGATGCGCCCGCAGACACGCCGCCGCCCGCCCCGCCAGAGCGTGCCGCGTTTCCCCCGGCCGGGGCAGCACGAGCATGGGCATCGTCCGGACGATCTCGCGCCAGCGCCCCCATCTGGGCAGTTGCGAGAGATTGTCCGCGCCCATCAGCCAGACGAATTCCGCCGCCGGAAAGCGCCGGCGCAAGGCCGCCAGCGTTGTCGCGGTGTAGGTCGTTCCCAGCCGGCGCTCGATATCGGTGGCGATGATCCGCCGGCCATCCGCGATGCGCGCGGCCGAGCGCAGACGCTCCGCCAGCGGCGCCATGCCGCTTGCCGCCTTCAACGGATTGCCGGGCGAGACCATGAGCCAGACCTGGGCCAGCCGGGCGTGCGCCCGCGCGGCGCGGGCGATATGCAGATGCCCCTCATGGGCCGGATTGAACGAGCCCCCGAGCAGGCCGATACGGATACGGTAACGATGGCCGAACCGAGGAATCAGGGACGCACCTGGCCGGTGCCGAGGATGACATAGCGGAAGGTGGTGAGCTGCTCCGGCCCCACCGGGCCGCGCGCGTGCAGCCGCCCCGTGGCGATGCCGATTTCCCCGCCGAAACCGAATTCCCCGCCATCGCAGAACTGCGTGGAGGCGTTCCACAGGCCGACGGCGCTGTCGATCGCGCGAAGGAAATATTCGGCGACCTCCGCATCCTCGGTGACGATCGCCTCGGTATGCTTGGTGCCGTGCCGGGCGATATGGGCAAGCGCCGCATCCACGCCCTCGACGATTTTCACGTTCAGCACCGCGTCCAGCCATTCGGTGTGGAAATCCTGCGCGCTGGCGGCGGGCAGATCGGGCAGGATCGCGCGCGCCTCCGCATCCGCGCGGAAGCCGCACCCCAGCGCCGCGAGATCGGCAACGAGCAGGGGCAGCAGGGAAGGCGCGATGCCCCGGTCGAGGAGAAGGGTCTCGGTCGCCCCGCAAATGCCCGGGCGGCGCATCTTGGCGTTGGCCACGATGGCGCGCGCCATGTCGAACCGGGCGGCCGCGTGGACATAGGTGTGGTTCAGTCCCTCCGCATGGGCCAGCACCGGCACCCTCGCCTCGCGCTGGACGCGTTCCACCAGGCCGGGGCCGCCGCGCGGGATGATGAGGTCGATCAGCCCGGAAGCGGCCAGCATGGCGGCGACGAAGCCGCGATCGGCCGTCGGCGCGATCTGAACCGCCGCCTGCGGCAGACCGGCGGCCGCGAGGCCCTGCGCGATGGCGGCGTGAATGGCGCGGGCCGAATGCAGGCTCTCCGAGCCGCCGCGCAGCAAAATCGCGTTGCCGGACTTGATGGCGAGGGCGGCGGCGTCCGCGCCCACACCGGGGCGGCTTTCGTAGATCATGCCGATAACGCCGATCGGCTGGGGAATGCGGCGGATGCGCAGGCCGTTGGGCCGTGTCCATTCCGCCAGCACGCGGTTCAGCGGGTCCGGCAGCGCCGCGATCTCGCGCAGCCCCCGCGCCATGGCCGCGAGGCGGGATTCGGTGAGCAGCAGCCGCTCCTGGAAGGCGGCCGTGCCGGTCGCGTTGGCCAGGTCCCGCTGGTTCGCCGCCAGAATACCGGCGGTGCCGGCGAGCAATGCGTCAGCCGCCGTCACCAGCGCGAGGTCGCGCGCCGCCGCCGGAGCGGCCGCGAGCAGCGCGGCGGCGGCGCGGGACTGCCCGGCCGCACTCTCCAGCAGCCCCACGTCGCGGTCGGAATCGGCATTCATGATCCGGCGACGTTGCCAAGTCCTGGCGGGAAGATCAATGCCGCGCTATTCCAGTGCCGTCATGGATGACTTGTCCGATTCGCCGATCTCCGGGGCCGTGATGACCCCGCTTCCGCCCGCATCGCACGGCGCGGCGGCGGGGCCGGTACTGCAAACGGAGCGGCTGCGGCTGCGGCTTCTGGAACAGGCGGACGCCGCGGATTTCCACCGGCTGATCAACGACTGGGACATATGCCGCAAACTTCCGGAAGCGCCGTTTCCCTACCCGGACGATCTGGCTGCCCGCTGGATCGAAACGGCGGTCGCGGACTGGGCGGCGGGCAAGGCGCGGCACTTCGCGGTCACCCTGCTCACCGATGGCCGGATGATCGGCTGCGCCGGATTGCGGCTCGCGCGCGATGGAGAGAGCGCCGAGCTCGGCTACTGGATCGGCCGCCGGCACTGGCGGCAGGGCTACGGGCTGGAAGCCGCGCGCCGCCTGACCGCCTGGGGCCTTGCCGAGCTGCGCATCCGCAGCGTGACCGCGACCGTGGCGGAGGACAACGAGGGCTCGATCGCGATTCTCCAGCGCGCGGGCTTCGTGCAGACCGGCCGGGGAAAGCAGGCGTTCCAGTGCCGGGCGGAAGCGCGGCTGCCGGTTCTGCATTTCGCCGCCATGCGCGAGATGCCGGCGCGCACAGCCGAAACCCGCCGGGAGGTCGTGCTGGTGGCTGCCTGCGCCCTGCTGGACGCCGATGGCCGCGTGTTGCTGGCGCGCCGGCCCGAGGGTAAAAGCATGGCCGGGCTCTGGGAATTTCCCGGCGGCAAGATGAACCCGGGCGAGACGCCCGAGGCGGCGCTGGCCCGCGAGCTGAAGGAGGAACTCGGAATCACCGTGCGGGAGCAGGATCTCGGCCCGTTCACCTTCGCCTCCCACGGCTATGAGGGCTTTCACCTGCTCATGCCGCTGTATCTCTGCACGCGCTGGCAGGGCAAGCCGCGGCCGAAGGAAGGCCAGGCGCTGGCCTGGGTCGCGCGGGACCGCCTCGCCGAATATCCGATGCCCGCGGCGGACCGGCCTTTGATACCGATGTTACGCGATTTTTTATGAGGCCCCCATGAGCGCGAGCAACCCGACCGCGGCCGTCCTGATCATCGGCAATGAAATCCTCTCGGGCCGCACCCAGGATGTCAATCTGAACTTCATCGCCAGACGCCTCGCGGCGCTCGGCATCGCGCTTCGCGAAGCGCGGGTGGTGCAGGATGTCCCGGAGCGGATCATCGAGGCGGTGAACACCCTGCGCGCCGCGTATGACGCGGTGTTCACCACCGGCGGGATCGGGCCCACGCATGACGACATCACCAGCGAGTGCGTGGCCATGGCGTTCGGCGTGCCGTGGGAGATCCATCCCGAAACCTTCGCGGCGATGGAGGCGCGCATCGGCAAGGAGCATTTCAACGCCGCCCGGCAGCGCATGGCCACGCTCCCGCGCGGCGCGGTGCCGATTCCCAACAGCGTTTCGATGGCGCCGGGATTTACCATCGGCAACGTGCACGTGCTGGCCGGCGTGCCGCGCATCATGCAATCCATGTTCGAGGCGCTGGAGCCTTCCCTGCCGCGCGGCCAGCCCATCCTGATGCGGGCGGTGCATGGCCTGGGCGTGCTCGAGGGCACGATCGCGGCCGGGCTGAGCGCGATCCAGGCCCGCTATCCGCAGCTCGATCTCGGCAGCTATCCCTTCGGGCTCGGCACCCGCAACGGCGTCGCGATCGTGGCGAAGGGCACCGACGCCTCCGCCATCGCGGCCGCCATCGCCGAGGCGACGGCCCTGATCGCCAGCACCGGCGCGCGGCCGGTCCAGGGCGAACCTGATTGAACCCGCCGCCCCATGAATGGATCTGATATCGCAACGGATCTGCTTCGCGCGGCCGCCGGCCGGCGCTTCCATGCCATTCTTGCCGACCCGCCCTGGCGATTCAGCAACCGTACCGGCAAGATGGCGCCTGAGCACCGGCGGTTGAACCGCTACGGCACGATGACGCTCGACGCGATTTCCGCCCTGCCCATGAGCAGTATCGCGGCCGATCCCTCGCATCTCTATCTCTGGGTGCCGAACGCCCTTCTGCCGGAAGGCATCGCCGTTCTGCGCGCCTGGGGGTTCGAATACAAAAGCAATATCGTCTGGCACAAAATCCGTGCCGATGGCGGCTCTGACGGGCGCGGCGTGGGGTTCTATTTCCGCAACGTGACCGAACTGGTGCTGTTCGGCGTCAGGGAAAAAACGCGCGCACGCTCCGGCCGGGCCGCCGCCAGGTAAACCTGATCGAGACGCGCAAGCGCGAACACAGCCGCAAGCCCGATGAGCTTTATTCCATCATCGAGGCATGCAGTCCCGGCCCATATCTCGAACTGTTCGCGCGCGGGATGCGGCCCGGCTGGACCGCTTTCGGCAACCAGTCCGAGGCGTATCAAATCACCTGGAACACCTACGCGCATCACAGCCAGGCGGGGCGGGCATCTGCGTCAGATGAACAATCACTGAACAATCATCCGATCCGGAAATTGACGCCGTAATGTCATAGCGTCACGGCTTGAAAGCCGCCGTTGCGCCATGCGATCGTAGCGACATGGAACGCGGACAGACGTGACGGATAAAAGCGGCATCATCGCGGCCCTGGGCGAGAATGAAGTACTGCTTCCCGGCCTGCTCGGCACCGCGCTGGCGGCCAATGACCGGATCAAGCTGCGCCTGTCGGTCCTGCAGGAAGTCGCGGCCAGGGTGCGCGATCCGGCCGGCGGGAGGCCCGCATCCGCGTTCGCGGCGGAATTGCGCGCGGCCGGGCCAAAGATGGAAATCAGCGAAGCCGCGCTCGCCGAGGCCAGGATGCTGGGGCCGGACCAGCTTTATCTCCCCGGGGCCGGAGCACTGCTTGACGGCCTGAAGCGCGACCTCGATGCGATGCTGGAGCCGCTCACCGCCACCCGCGTCCCGGAAGCGCAAGCGCTGGCCGCGCGGGTGCAGGCCATGCAGCCGGTGTTCGCCGCGCATAGCGGCGACGCGATCACGCCCGGTCTAATCGCCACGCTCACCAGCGCCGAGCGTGGCGGCGGCGATAAATTCCACCTGCTGGTCATGGACCTGCACAAGGCGCTCAACCACCTCGCGGCCGTCACGGCCGCCGAGACCCTGGACGGCGCCACGGTACACGGTCTCACGGATGAGGACCGCGCCGCCGTGCGCGCCTTCATGCGCGGGCTGCACCGGACCGCGAAGCTGGCCTTCGGCCACCCGGGTCTTGGCACCACGGCGGTACACGGGGCCGAATCTCTGACCATCCAGAACGATATCGGCA
>JAJYAF010000191.1 GCA_021779655.1 Pseudomonadota bacterium | reverse complement strand
CTTCGATCGTTTTCGAGGCGGAACGGGGGAACCCGGATGATATGTCCCGCCCCCCTCGTCCGCCAGGCGCGCCACTGTTCACCGCGGGCCTTCTGGGTATGGGTCTGCTACAGGGGGTGGTGGTTCTGGCCGCGACGATGGCGGTGTTTTTCTTGAGTGTTTCCCATGGTAATGATGAAGATGCGGGACGGTCGATGACGTTCATCACCCTCGTTATCGCGAATCTCGGACTGATCCTGAGCAACAAGTCCCTCGAAAGCGGTGGTAGCGCGATGGCGGCTTTGTTGCGGCCAAATCGGCCGCTCGTCATCGTCGCTGCCGTTGCGGTTCTTGCCCTCACGCTTTCCTTGGCAGTGCCGGAATCAAGACACCTGTTTGCCTTCGCATTGCCGCTTCCGCATGAAATGGCCGTCTCAGCAACCGCGGCGGCGGCGAGCCTTGCGGTGAATGAGGCGATCGTCCGGCTGTGGCGGTTGCCCGGGAGATCGCGCGCAAGCTGATATCCCTGATTCGAGAGGGTGGCCACCTCCGCCAGACTATGCGCGGCCGCTACGGCAGGCCGATTACCGGCCACCTGCACCATCGCTACGGGCACCCGGTCAAACGATCCGTTGGCCGAAAGGGGCTATCCATCCCGCGCGCCGCGGAGAGTCCTCGGCGCGCGTTGCAATTCCTTATCATCTCGCCGGATCATCTTGGCCGGATAGCGCAAGCCGTGGTAAGGAAGCCATGGTAAAGATTGAACGAAACGGGAATGATACCGGAGGAATGCCACATGTCGATCAGAGGCGCCAACTTGGACATACCACGGCATCGGCATGATCAGCGGCGGCGTGAGCGAGATCCCGCGCGGCATCTTCACCGCGCGGATGAAAACCGGGCGGATGAAAATTTGAGTCGCGCGCCACAACCGGGCGCGCGTCCATGACCGGGGAGCAGGCCGCTATGCCAGCTTGGGACCCGCCCTATCGAGGGCTTCGTGTTCTCGACATCAGCCAGGGGCTGGCCGGGCCGTCCTGCGCCTCGATCCTCGGCTGCCAGGGCGCGGATGTGATCAAGGTCGAGCCGCCCGGCGGCGACTGGGGCAGGGTGGTCGGATGGAGCATCGAGGGCATGTCCGGGCTGTACCTTGCCGGCAATCTCGCCAAGCGCTCGATCGCACTGGACGCTACGCGACCCGAGGGGCGCGCCCTGCTCGCCCGCCTCGCGCGCGGGGTGGACATCGTGGTCGAGAGCTTCCGGCCCGACGTCGCGCCGCGGCTTGGCCTCGGCTATGAGGCGCTTTCGGCCGCTGATCCGCGGCTCGTCTATGTCTCGGTCAACGGCTTCGGTTCTGACGGCCCTTATGAGAAGCGCGCCGGCTCGGATTCGGTATTCCAGGCGATAACCGGGCTGATGCGCATCAACCGCGACGCCCAGGGCACGCCGCGTAAGGTTGGCGTGCTGCTGGTCGACATCTGCACCGGCATTTATGCCGCGCAGGCGGCGGGCGCGGCGCTCTACCGCCGCCTTACCACCGGACGGGGCTCGCATGTCGAGGTCTCCCTGCTCGAAGCCGCCACGGCATTTCAAACCATGGCGGTGCTGGAGGACGAGATCGTCCCCAGCGGTATCACGCAGCCCGTGGCGGTGCCCGTCGGCACCTATGCGACGGCAGACGGCTACCTCAACATCGCCACGCTGAACGACGGGATGTTTGTCAAGCTCGCCCACCTGATAGGCCGGCCCGAATGGGCGAGCGACCCGGGCCTGGCAACGCTCTCCGGCCGGCTCAAGCGGCGCGAGGAGCTGGACGCGGCGCTGACGGCGGCGCTCGCCAGCGCGCCATCCGCGCATTGGGAGAAGCTGCTCTGCGAGCAGGACGTGCTGTGCGGGGCAGTCAACAGCTATGCCGAGATGCGCGCGGACCCGCAGGTGAAGCATGCGCGGACCCTGATCGAGCGGGCGCAGGCGCCTTACGGCACGATACAGATGCCCCGCCTGCCCGGCATGCCGTTCGAGGCTTTCCAGGCGGCCCGGGCGGCGCCCCGCCTTGGCGAACACAGTGTCGAGATCCTGCGGGAGGCGGGTCTGAGCGACGCCGAGATCCAGGCGCTGATGGAAAACGGCACGGTCAAGGCCGCCTGACCGGCGCCGCGCCGCATAACGCCTGATTCACCATCAGGCACCAATCCCCATAGCCCATAGCGGGGCTTGCGGATGCCGCCGGTTTGGGTCGAAAGGCTCATCTGACGCGCATGCCCCGGTTATCATTCGAGGAAAATCTTGCCTGGGTTGAGGATGCCGCGCGGGTCGAGCGCCTGCTTGATGGCGCGCATTATTCCCAGCGCTGGCGGGCCATGCTCGAGCGGCAGAAATTCCCGCTTGCCGAGCCCGACGCCGTGCTCGCCGCTGGCGGAGCCGCCCAGGGAAAGCGCCAGCCCGACGATCGCCCGGTCCAGCTCCCAGGCGCGGGCGGCCTCGCCCTCCGGGTAGAGGATGAGGACGTGGAAATTGCCGTCGCCGACATGGCCGACAATGGTGGCATGCATGCCGGAGTGGGTAACCAGCTCCCGCGTAAGCGCCAGGGCCTCGGCGAGGCGGGAAATGGGCACGATGGTATCGGTTGAAAAAGCCCCCATGCCGGGATAGGCGGCGCGGGCGGCCCAGAAGGCGTCATGCCGGGCGCGCCAGAGCTGATTTCGCGCCTCGGCCTCCGTGGCGAAGGCAAAGCCAGCGCCGCCATGGGCGCGGGCGATGTCCTCGGCCCGCGCGGCCTGCTCCGCGACGCTTTCGCCGGTCCCATGGAACTCGAACATCAGGCTGGGCTGGGCGGCGAGGTGGGTAAGTTTGGAATAGGCGATGGAGGCGGCCATCTGGGCGGCGTCCACGAACTCGACACGGGCGACAGGGATGCCCGTCTGGATGATCTCGATCACGGTGGCCACTGCCGCATGCTCGCTGGCGAAGCCGCACACCGCGGCGCCGATGGCCTCCGGGATGCCATACAGCTTGAGCTGAATTTCGGTAATGATGCCGAGCGTGCCTTCCGAGCCGATGAGCAGGCGGGTGAGATCGTAGCCGGTCGAGGATTTGCGCACCCGGCCGCCCGTATCGACCACGGTGCCATCGGCCATGACGGCGCGCAGACCCAGCACATTGTCGCGGATGGTGCCGTAACGAACAGTGGTGGTGCCGGAGGCGCGGGTGGCGCACATGCCGCCGATGGTGGCGTCCGCGCCAGGATCGACGGAAAAGAACAGCCCGTAATCGCGCAGATGACGCTCCAGCCGGCGGCGGGTGACGCCCGCCTCGATCCGGCAGTCCAGATCTTCGGCGTTCACCGCCAGCACTTTGTTCATGCGCGAGAGATCAAGGCTGATGCCGCCGCGGATGGGCGTGACGTGACCTTCCAGCGAGGTGCCGGCGCCAAAGGGGGTTACCGGCACGCGGTTGGCATGGCAGAGCGCCAGTAGCCGGGAAACCTCCTCCGTGGTTTCGGGATAGATCACCGCATCCGGAAGATGGCTGGCGGGATTGGCCTCGCCATGAGCGTGGGTTTCACGGGTGCTGATATTGAAGCTCAGCCGCTCACCGAAAATTCTGTGAGCGGCGACGAAGGTTTCGGACATTTCCATAGGCGCAAGCTAGCCCCGCATTTCTCGTTATAGGGGATGCATCGCGAGCCCGCATCGGCAAAAAAGCTCCGAAACAAAGATCCTTAGCATGCAGGACATCCCGAGCCGATAAAGTGTAGCGCGGATCAGCCGGAATTTCCATCACGCTCTAAGGCATTGATTTTAGAGGGCGCCAAAGGGTGTCGCCGTTTCGATGGCGGGCTATGACGTCGGAGGCCCGTCCTTTTACCCGTTTTCCGACGATGGCGAGGGCAAGGGGGATTTTGTGGCGCCGGATGCCTGCAGATAGGCCCGCCAGCCGCCGAAGGATGTGATATCCCGCGCGCCTTCCAATGCATGTGCCTCGCACAAAAACCCGGGATGCGCCGAACCATCGCTAAGGACAAGCCGGCCGATGCCCATGGGTGCCGGCAGCTTGGCAACGAAGCGTCCGAAATTTTCTGGGGAAAGCGCCCACAGCTCCACCACGATGCCCGGCCCAGCGAAACCCGGCCGCCGCGCGAGAGCCGGCTTGGGCGGGGCCGTGGCGAGCGCATAAAGCCGGTAGTCCGGCGCCGTGGTGGCGCTGCGCACCAGCCGCGCCCCCAATTCGCGCAGTTCGTGATTAAGCGCCATTCCGCTTAAATGCGCGCCGGCTACGACCAGCATCATTTCTTCCGGTCCGGGCGCAGTATAGCTGGTGCTGGGCGCTATGCGGTGCGCGCCCGCTCCCGCGCCAATGCCAGCGTGCAACGCGCTGGCAAAACCGGCGAGCGAGGCTTCGCTGAAGGCGGGGCCGATAAGGCTGACGCCGAAAGGCAGCCCGTTGGGACGAAATCCGGCCGGAAGGGCGATGGCCGCCAGGTCGAGCAGGTTGACGAAATTCGTGTACAGTCCGAGCGTGGTATTGCGCGCGATGGGCTGCGCCAGCATCTCCGCAACGGTGAATGTGGCAGGCGTGGTGGGCAGAAGCAGCGCGTCGGCTCTTGCGAGTTCTGCTCGCGCGGCGCGGCGCAACATCTGCAACCGGTGCAGGTCCGCGAACAGATCGGCCGCCGAGAAGCCCGCGGCCGCGTCGATGATCCGCCGTACCGTCGGCTCGAAGCTCTCGGCGTGGCTGGCGTGGAACCGCCGCACCGCAGCCAACCGTTCCGCCACGAAAGTGCCGTCATAGAGCAATTCCGCGACCTCCCGCAGCGGCGCATAGTCGATCTCCAGAAGCGTCCAGCCCAGCGCCTCCGCCGTGGCAAGCGCCTGTTCGTACAGTTCCGCCGCCTGCGCGTCACCGGCGAAGTCGCGGTCTTTTCGCATCAGCACCCCGAGCCGTGGCGTTGCCGGCAAGGCAACCTCCCGCGCGACGCGGGAATAGGGGTCGGCGAGGTCTTCTCCTTCGGCGACACGTAGCACCGCCATCGCATCGGCGGCCGAATTGGCGAGGATGGACACGCAATCCAGGCTCTGGCAGGCCGGGACGACACCGGTCGCGGAAATGCGGCCGATGCTGGGTTTCAGTCCGACGATGTTGTTGCAGGAAGCGGGCACCCGGCCCGATCCGGCGGTATCCGTGCCCAGGGCGAACGTGCACAACCCGGCAGCCACCGCGACCGCCGAGCCGGAGGAAGAGCCGCCAGAGATATAGGCGGAATTGAACACCGAACGTGGCGCGCCGTAGGGAGAGCGGGTTCCGTTCAACCCGGTCGCGAATTGGTCGAGGTTGGTCTTGCCAAGCAGAAGGGC
>JAJYAF010000190.1 GCA_021779655.1 Pseudomonadota bacterium | reverse complement strand
ACCACATGGCGGTTATGCACAATTTCGTGGCGTACATAGATGGGCGGGCCGAATTTCTGCAGGGCGCGCTCCACAATGTCGATGGCGCGCTCCACGCCCGCGCAGAAGCCGCGCGGCTGAGCCAGGATAACCTTTAGGGTTTTCGGGGATTGCGAGCCGTCCATGTCCAGTTCCTGTTGCCGGTGTGTCACGCCGTCGGGCTTTATGCCCACAGCAATAGGTCATTGCCTCGTCAATCCGCAAGCGTGGGCGTAAATGAGGACAATTACCGGTGGTATGGGCAGGCGGAACATGGCTTGCGAGGCGCGCGCCGAAGGTGGCTGGTAATGAAGGTGGCTGGTAACGAAGGTGGCTGGTAATGAAGGTGGCTGGCAATTCCGTCGCTGGCGTCTTATGTGAAGAAAAATTCGTCGACTCGACGCATTGGTGGTTTGTTTCCGCGAGCGGCCGCCGCGGATGGGTTTGAATTGGGCTGGGTATAAAAAGGATCAAGGACAACATGGGCAGCAAAACGCCGGGAACACTGGCTCAGGGGGGCCGGAACTGATGCCGCCGCGGACACCTCTCCTCGACCGGATCAGAATTCCAGCCGACATGCGGAACCTTTCCACCGAACAGCTCAAGCAGCTTGCCGAGGAATTGCGCGCGGAAACCGTGGATGCCGTCTCGGTGACCGGCGGCCATCTGGGCGCCTCGCTCGGCGTGGTGGAACTGACCGTGGCCGTCCACGCGGTGTTCGATACGCCCGACGACCGCCTGATCTGGGATGTCGGCCATCAGGCCTATCCCCATAAAATCCTCACCGGCCGCCGCGACCGTATCCGGACGCTGCGCCAGGGCGGCGGGCTTTCCGGCTTCACCCGCCGTTCCGAGAGCCCTTACGATCCGTTCGGGGCCGCGCACTCCTCCACCTCCATCTCGGCCGGGCTGGGCATGGCGGTGGCGCGCGATCTGCAGGAACCCCGGTCGCGCCGCAATATCATCTCGGTGATCGGCGACGGGGCGATGAGCGCCGGCATGGCCTACGAGGCGATGAACAATGCCGGGGCGATGAAGTCCCGGCTGATCGTCATCCTCAACGACAACGACATGTCGATCGCGCCGCCGGTGGGCGCCATGAGCGCCTATCTCTCGCGGCTGATCTCCTCGCGCAGCTTCCTCAGCCTGCGCGATTTCGCGGCGAAGATGGCCAAGCGCTTCCCCCGGCCGCTGGCGCATACCGCGCGCCGGGCGGAGGAATACGCGCGCGGCATCCTGACCGGCGGCACGCTGTTCGAGGAACTCGGCTTCTATTATGTCGGCCCGATCGACGGCCATAACCTCGACCACTTGTTGCCCGTTCTGCGCAATCTGCGCGATTCGGACGGGCCGGAACCGGTGCTGCTGCACGTTGTCACCCAGAAGGGCAAGGGCTACGCGCCGGCCGAGGCTTCCGGCGACAAGTACCATGCCGTCTCGAAGTTCAACGTGGTGACCGGCGAGCAGAAAAAAGACCCGCCCGGCGCGCCCACCTATACCAACGTGTTCGCCAAGGCGCTGATCGCCGAGGCCGAGGCCAATCCGAAAATCGTGGCCGTGACGGCGGCCATGCCCGGCGGCACCGGGCTCGACAAGTTCGGACAGAAATTTCCGAACCGGATGTTCGACGTGGGCATCGCCGAGCAGCACGCCGTGACCTTCGCGGCCGGCATGGCCTCGGAAGGCATGGCACCGTTCTGCGCGATCTATTCCACCTTCCTGCAGCGCGGCTACGACCAGCTGGTGCACGACGTGGTGCTGCAATCCCTGCCGGTGCGCTTCGCCATGGACCGGGCCGGGCTCGTCGGCGCGGACGGCGCGACCCATGCCGGAGCCTATGATCTCTGCTATCTGGGCGGGCTGCCGAACATGGTGATCATGGCGCCCTCCGACGAGGCGGAGCTGATGGATGCCGTGGCGACGGCCGCGGCGATAGACGACCGGCCCAGCGCCCTGCGCTATCCGCGCGGCGAGGGGCTGGGCGTGCCGCTGCCGGCGCGCGGCACGGTGTGGGAGATCGGCCGGGGGCGGATTCTGCGCGAGGGCGCCAGCGTGGCCATTCTGGCGCTCGGCCCCAGATTGCACGATGCGCTGAAGGCGGCCGAGGAACTGGCCGCGCGCGGGTTTTCCGCGACCGTGGCCGATGCACGCTTCATGAAGCCGCTGGATCAGGCGCTGGTCGCGCGGCTCGCGCGGCACCACGACGTGCTCATCACCATCGAGGATGGCGCGGCCGGCGGCTTCGGCGCGGCTGTCGCGCATTTTCTCGCCTGGAGCGGCGCCTTCGATCGGGGTCTGAAATTCCGGCCGATGACCTTCCCCGACCGGCTGATCGACCACAATACGCCGGCGGCGCAACTGGTGGATGCCGGCCTCACGGCACGCGATATCGTGCAGGCCGCGATGGCGGCCCTGGGCGTGGGCACCGGCCGCGGGCTGGTCGCAATCCCGGCACAATAGCCTATATGCGGTTAATGAAAAAACATCACGCAAGGCTTCTCCCGCTCCTTGGCGCAGGCTTTCTTCTGGCGGCCGCGCCGGTGAACCCGGAACAGGCGCCGATCGCCGCGCTCGATGCCAGCCTGATTTCCATCATGAAGGCCGGCTCCGCGAATGCGGGCTTCATGGCGCGCTATAACATGCTGAAGCCGGTGGTCGAATCCGCCTTCAACCTGCCGGTGATCCTTCAGAATTCCACGGGCTTCTACTGGTCGAGCTTTCCGCCCGCGCAACAGCAGGAACTGCTGGAACTGTTCACGCAGTTCACGGTCGCAAGCTATGTCAACGGCTTCGATTCCTACGGCGGCCAGCAGATCGAACTGCTGCCGGCGGAGCGCGATCTGGGCGATAAAAAAGTGGTGGAAACCAAAATCGTGCCTGGCGATGGCTCCAGCCCGACCGAACTCGACTATGTGATGACCAACGGCCCCCGGGGCTGGCAGGTGACGGATGTGCTGCTGAACGGCACCATCAGCAAGGTTGCCGTGCAATCCTCGGATTTTAGCTCGGAGGTAAGCGCGGGAGACGCTTCTCAGTTGATCAGCGCGCTTAAACAAAAGATTGCGACCTTGTCGGGTGGTGCGTTAAGCAACTAGCCAGCATGGGACTACGTGGTTCAACCTGTCGATGCCATCCGCGATGATGCACGCGCTCGCCTGGCTGGCCGCGCTCTGCGTGCTGGCCGGTGTCGTTCAGCAGTTTTTGGGAACGCTCCTGGTCGAGCGTTTCGTCGCTGAGCCGGAGCCGCCGCCGCTGCCGGAGCCGCCACCGGTTTCGGTGCTGAAGCCGCTTTGCGGGGTTGAGCCGCTGACGGAACTGGCGCTCGAATCCTTTTTCCGGATCGACTATCCGGCATATCAGCTCGTTTTCGGGGTACAGGACGCCGCCGATCCAGTGCTGCAAATCG
The DNA here is from genome assembly GCA_021779655.1 of Pseudomonadota bacterium. Next base: position 1,919 of record JAJYAF010000190.1, on the reverse strand, counting down.
TCGCGGAACTGCGCCGGCGCTACCCCGCGCAGGATGTCTCCGTCGTGGTGGACGAGACGTTGCATGGCGGCAACCGCAAGGTCTCCAACCTCATCAACATGCTCGGGCAGGCGAAATATCCGACGCTCGTGATGTCGGATGCCGATATCCACGTGCCGCCATATTTCCTCACCCGGGTGGTTTCCGCGTTGCGGCAGCCGGATGTCGGGCTCGTCACCACGTTCTACACCGCGCTTCCCGGCATGCCGCATCTCGCCACGCGGCTTGGCGCGATGCAGATCAACTACAATTTTCTCCCCGGCGCCCTGCTGGGGAGCAAGCTCGGGCGGCAGGATTGCCTTGGCGTGACTGTCGCGCTCACCCGGGAGACGCTGGCCTCGGTGGGCGGGCTGCAAGCGGTGGCCGACCGTCTCGCGGACGACCAGGTGCTGGGCCGGCTGGTGCGCGCGAAGGGCAAGCGGCTCGCCTTCGCGAATGTGTTTCCCGCCACCACCGTGCCGGAGAGTGGCTTCAGGGAGCTGCTCTTCCATGAACTGCGCTGGGGACGGACGATTCGCGCCCTGGCGCCGGTTGCCTATAGCGGATCGCTCTTGCAGATACCGCTGTTCTGGGCGCTGCTCTGCCTGGTTTTTTCCGGCGGTTCCACCGCCGCCTGGCTGCTCTTCGGCGCGGTTCTGCTATGCCGTTCCGGGCTGGCGCGGCGGCTGGACAAGGCGTTGCGGCTTTGCCGGACGGCCGGCGCCGGGGAGGAGCGGGCCTGGGTGTTCGTGCTGCGCGATCTTCTGACGTTCGGTATCATCGCCGTCAGCTATTGCGGCAACGGCGTGAGCTGGCGCGGGCAGCGCATGCGCGCGGACACGGGCAGGGCCTCACCCCCTGCTCCCGCCGCGGCGATGCCGCGCAAGGTTGAGACACACAAGGTTGAGACATTCGTCGAGAGCCTTTAGGATGACACCATGATGAAGACCTTGTTTTTGCAGCCGCCTTCCTTCGACGGTTTCGACGGCGGCGCCGGCTCCCGCTATCAGGCCAGGCGGGAGATCAGGTCGTTCTGGTTTCCCACCTGGCTCGCCCAGCCGGCGGCGCTGGTGCCGGATTCCACGCTGATCGACGCGCCGCCGGCGGGGCTGTCGCTCGCCGAGGTGCTGCCGCACGCGAGGACGCATGATCTGCTGATCATCCATACCTCCACGCCCTCCTTCGGCAACGATCTCAAGGTGGCGGAAGCGTTCAAGGCGGAAAATCCCCGGCTGCTGATCGGCCTGGTCGGCGCCAAGGTCGCCGTGCAGCCGGAAGAATCGCTCAGCCGCGCCAGGGTCGTCGATTTCGTCTGCGGCAACGAGTTCGATTTCACCATCAAGGAGATCGCCGAAGGCAGGCCGCTGGCGGAGGTGGACGGCATTACCTGGCGCGACGGGCAGGGCCGGCTGGTCCGGAACCCCGAGCGCGCGATTCTGCACGACATGGACCAGTTGCCCTTCGTGACCGATGTTTATGCGAAGCATCTGCGGATCGAGGATTATTTCATCGGCTATCTGAAGCATCCCTATATCTCGATCTATACCGGCCGGGGCTGCAAATCCCGCTGCACCTTCTGTCTATGGCCGCAGACGGTGGGCGGCCATACCTACCGCACGCGCTCGGTGGAAAACGTGATCGAGGAGATCCGCGAGGCCAAAAAGAAATTTCCGCAGGTGAAGGAGTTCATGTTCGATGACGACACCTTCACCGATAATCTGCCGCGGGCGGAAGCCATCGCCAGGGAACTGGGCAAACTGGGCGTCACCTGGTCGTGCAACGCCAAGGCCAATGTGCCGTATAAAAGCCTGAAGGTCTTCAAGGAGAACGGGCTGCGGCTGCTGCTCGTGGGCTACGAATCCGGAAACCAGCAGATTCTGCATAACATCAAGAAGGGCATG
>JAJYAF010000003.1 GCA_021779655.1 Pseudomonadota bacterium | reverse complement strand
TGGCTCCACCCCTTCCTGCACCCCGACCAGTCCGGTAAGGTCGGAACCCGCCTGGTCATCCCCCACCACGGACACCAGCGCCGCGGCCGAGCCCAGCGCGATCAAATTCCGCACCACGTTCCCGGCCCCGCCCGGCATCGCCACTTCCCGCGTTATGGTGAGAATAGGAACCGGCGCCTCCGGGCTTATCCGGTTCACCTCGCCATATACATAGCGGTCGAGCATCGCATCGCCGACCACCAGCACGCTCGCATGCGACAGCCGCCTGATTTCGTCGGTAAGATCGCCAGGGTCGGTAAGATCGCCAGGGCGGGTAAGATCGCCGGGGTCGGTAAGATCGCCAGGCGCGGAATCATTCCCGTTCATGCGGCACCGCTAGCCCGGCCATGAGGTTTGAGCAAGTTGTTTGCCAGGCAAGCCATGGCCGCATCCGCGCGCGGATGGCCAGATCGGCAAATCGCGGCTAATTTGAGCCGCAATGCGTGATCTCCCCGCTTTTCTCGACAGCGCGCGCCCGGACGTGCCGGACCTGTCTGTGCCGCGCGGCATCCTGCCATTCCACCTGCCGAACCAGCCGGTACGCGGCCGCCTCGTGCGGCTGGGGCCGCTGGCCGATATGCTGCTTACCCGGCACGACCATCCCACCCCAATCCGCCGCCTGCTGGGAGAGGCGCTGGCGCTGGCCGCCGGCCTTGCCGCCGCGCTCAAATTCTCCGGCTCGTTCAGCCTGCAGACGAAAGGAGACGGCCCGGTTTCCGTGCTGCTTGCCGATTGCACCGATGCCGGCGCGTTGCGCGGCTATGCCAGAGTAGATGCGGAAAGGCGCCACGCATCGGCAGCGGAGGGTGACGGCAGCGCCCGCGCCTTGCTGGGCAACGGCTATCTCGCCTTCACCGTGATCCAGAATCAGGGGCGCGAGCCGCAGCAGGGAATTGTCGCGCTGGAAGGCGACACGCTTGCCGATATGGCTGAACATTATTTCCGTACCAGCGAACAACTGCCCTGCCGGCTTTATCTTGCCGCCGGCGAAACCGGCCATGGCTGGCGGGCGGCAGCGCTGATTCTGGAGCGTATCGCCGGCGCTGGCGGCGCTGATCCCTCACTCCCGGAGGCAGCGCAGGAAGAAGCCGCCGCGCAAGAAGAAGCCTGGCGCACCGCCTGCATCCTGGCCGACACCGTTACCGATGCCGAACTACTCGATGATGCGCTCAGTCCAGAGCGCCTGCTCTACCGCCTGTTCCATGGCGAAGGGGTTGTTTTGCAGCGGCCACGCCGCCTGGCCTTTGGCTGCCGCTGCTCGCGCGCCCGGCTTGCCGGAATCCTGGAAGGCTTTCCCACGGACGATCTCGATCATATGACGGTTGAAGGCGAGATCGTCATGACCTGCGAATTCTGCAATTTCGACTTCCGTTTCCCGCGCGATACCGTGGGCGGCAAGGAAAGTTCCCTCCCATGATCCTATCCAGGCCCCTGAAGCGCTTTCTCCTGCTGCCCGTCTTTCTGGCCTTTTGCCTCTCCGCCTGCGGCGGGGATAACGAGACGCAGCCTCAAAGCTTCCCGCCGCTCAACTACAACTATCTGCCGCCGATCCGGCTGCATGTCGCAAATATTTCCATCGAAAACGATTATCTTCCCGATCCGGGTGCTTCCACCCTCATCGCCGAAGACCCCGACCCCCCGGCCAACGCATTGCTGCGAATGCTGCAACACCGCCTGCTTCCCGACGGCACGCCAGGCAATGGCACGGCGAAGATCGAAAATGCCTCCCTGGAGCAGGTCGGCAACGAATATGTGGGGATGATGACGGTCCGGCTCGATCTGATAAGCGCCGACGGCAGGGAAAAAGGCTATACCGAGGCCTCGGTCTCGGTCACGCAGACCGCGCCCGGCGCGGACGCCACCCCTGATACAGTGCGGGCCACGCTGTACGGCGTAACAAAGCAGTTGATGGATGCGATGAACGTGCAGCTCCAATACCAGATCCAGCACAACCTGGGCAATTGGATTTCCTATGGCCTCGATGCCGCCGCCGCGCCGTTTGGCAAAGGCGGCTCCGGCGGCATCGAGGCGACGTCGCTTGGTGCGCCTGGCGCAACGTCGCTTGGTGCGCCTGGCGCAACGTCACCTGGCGCGCCGCAACCCCTCATCCCGCCGCCGGCCAGCTCCTCCGCTGCCTCACTCAAAAATTCCTATCCGCCGACGCAGCCGAACGGCTTGCCGCTCGGCGCGCAAAGCCTTGGCACCCTGCCGGCCACCTCCGCGCCGGCAACCCCGCAGTGACGACGGCGGGCTTTTCCCGGCGCGCCGCGCTCTGCCTATCCACGGCTCTGCTCGCCGGCCGCGCCGGGGCGGCGGCCCGCCTGCGTATCGTTGCCGCTGAAAACATGTATGGCGACCTTCCCAGCCAGATCGGCGACGGCGTGGTCAGCGTGCGCAGCATCCTCAACAACCCCAATCAGGACCCGCATTTGTTCGCCGCCAGCCCTTCGGTTGCCATCGCGCTCGCGGGCGCGGATATCGTCATCGTCAACGGCGCGGATTACGATCCCTGGATGGCGGGGCTGCTCGCCGCCGAGCCGGCGCGCGGGCGCACCGTGATCACCGTTGCCGAACTGCTCGGCCGCAAGCCGGGGGACAACCCGCACCTCTGGTACGATCCGCAAACCGCTCCGCTGCTTGGCCGGCGCCTTGCGCAAATGTTGGGCACGCGCGACCCCGCGCATGCCGCGGATTATGCGCGCAACGCTGACGCCCTGCTTGCCTCGCTCAAGCCGATCGCCGCGCGCATCGCCGCCTTGCGGGCGGAGTTTGCCGGCACGCCGGTCACCGCCACCGAACCGGTTTATGGGCTCATGGCCGCCGCGCTTGGCCTGACCATGCGCAACAGCGCCTTCCAGACGGCGGTGATGAACGGCACCGAACCGGCGCCCGCCGAGGTTGCCGCCTTCGAGAACGATTTACGGCAGCGCAGGGTGCGGATCCTATTCTATAATTCCCAGGTAACGGACGATCTCACCCGGGGCTTGCTCGCCCTCGCCCGGCAATCAGGCATCCCGGTTGTGGGCGTTACCGAAACCGAGCCCGCGGGCCTGGACTACCAGGCCTGGATGAACGCTGGACTTGGCGCGGTGGAGAAGGCACTCCACGCGTAATGAATGTCATCGGCCTTGAGCATGTCGGCATCGCCCGTGGCGGCGTGCCGGTTCTGCGGGACGTCTCGCTGCAGATCGCGGCCGGCGAATTCGTGGGGGTATTGGGGCCGAACGGCGCCGGCAAAACCACGCTGTTCCGCGCCATACTCGGCCTGCAGCCGGTCAGCGGCAGGCTCACCGTCTTTGGAGAGAGGCCCCATCGCGGGAATCCCGCCATCGGCTACATGCCGCAAAGCCGTGCTCTGCAAACCGGGCTGAATTTGTGCGGGTTCGACATTCTGCTCAACGCCGCCACCGGCCATCGGCTGGGCCTTCCCTTTGCCGGCCGTCGCGCAAAAGCAGAGGTTCACGCCGCGCTTCAGGCCGCGCAGGCCACAGCGCTCGCGTCCAGGCCGCTCGCCACGCTCTCCGGCGGCCAGCGCCAGCGGCTGCTGCTGGGCGCGGCATTGCTGGGTAGCCCGAAACTGCTCCTGCTCGATGAGCCCATGATCAGCCTCGATCCCGCGGCGCAGGCAACCCTCATCGCCCTTATCCGTGAACTGCAACAATCCCATGGCCTTACCGTTTTGTTCGCCGCGCACGACATCAACCCGCTGCTGCCGGTGCTGGACCGGGTGCTGTACTTAAGCCACGGCAACGCCGCGATCGGTACGCCGGACGAGATAATTACCACCGCCAGCCTCTCGCGCCTCTATGACGCGCCTATCGAGGTGCTGCGCGCCGGCGGCCGCATCTTCGTCGTCTCCGATTATCCCGATCATCATCATTCCTGCCATGCTTGAGTACGATTTCATGCGCCATGCCTTCGCGGCGGCCGGCATCGTCGCGGTGCTGGGCGGGCTGGTCGGCTATTTCCTCGTTTTGCGTGGCCAGGCGTTTGCCGGGCACGCGCTCTCTCATGTCGGGTTTGCCGGCGCCACGGGCGCGGTGCTCATCGGGATATCCCCGCTTGCCGGCATGCTCGCCGTCACCACGCTGGGGGGGCTTGCCATGGGCCTGCTGGGGGAGCGGCTGGTCGAGCGCGACGTGGCGATCGGGGTGGTGCTGACGCTGGCGCTCGGTCTTGGCCTGCTCTTTCTGCACTTCTTCACCGCCTACGCCACCCAGGCCACGGCCCTGCTGTTCGGCGACGTGCTGGGGGTGAGCCGGGCCACCCTCATCCAGTTGCTCGTTCTGGCATTTTTTACCCTCGGGCTGCTGGGGCTGATCTCGCGGCCCCTGCTGTTCGCCAGCGTAAGCCCCGAACTGGCCGAGGCAAAGGGGGTCACCCTGCGCGGCTTTGGCCTCGTTTTCCTTGGCCTGGTCGGTCTTGCCACGGCGGCCTGCGCGCAGATTGTGGGCGTGCTGCTGGTGTTTGCCCTGCTGGTCGGTCCCGCCGCCACGGCACAACGCCTTTGCGGCCGCATCGTTCCGGGTCTTCTACTCTCCGCAACGCTCGCCCTGACGGAAGCCTGGGCGGGGATCGCCCTTTCCTATTTCACGGACTGGCCGGCGAGCTTCTGGATCTCCGGCCTCAGCGGCGGCATCTATCTGCTGGCCCTATGCCTACCGGCCCTGGCCGCCCGCCGGGATTAGCGTTGCCAAGAACGGGCTATTTCGCCCAAGTATGGGTGGCATGAACCGCAAGCCGCCGGATGCAGACGCGCTTCATGAAGCCGCGCTGAATCACCTCGCCCGCTATGCCGCAACGCAGGCGAGCCTTGCACGTGTACTCGCCCGCCGGGTCGATCGTTGGGCGCGCTTTGCCGCCGGGTCGGAGGCGGCCGACCCGCAGGCGCTTGCCGCCGCCGCGCGGGCGGCGAAGGAGGCGATCCCCTCCGTTATCGCCCGCTTGCGGGAAGCCGGAGTGCTGGACGATGCCGCCTTCGCCGCCGCGCGCGCCAGGCGGCTGGCGCGGGGCGGCAAATCACGCCGTCTCACACTCGCCCATCTTGCCGCCAAGGGGGTCGGCATGGGCATTGCCGCGGAAATCGTGGAGGAAAGCCCTGAGCGCGAACTTGCCGCCGCCTGTGCCTATCTGCGCCGCCGCCGCGCCGGGCCGTTCGGCGATGCGCCGGAGCTGAAAACGCTTGCGGCCATGGCGAGAGCGGGTTTCTCGCAAGATATTGCAATGCGTGCGTTGCGCATGGGCCAGGACGAGGCCGAAACATGGATTAAAACATTGCAGGCCTGAAGTCTTGGCCGCCTGAAGCCCTGCCGGCCTGGGGTCTTAGTCGCTTGGCGGATGCAGCCAGGCCGGGGCCGGCCAGGTGGATCAGGGACCCGCGAAAGCGCAGTTACAGGCGAAACCCGCGGTTTCCAGCTGCAACGTTGCGTGCCGGATGCCGAAAGCTTGTTCCAGTCTTCCCTGCGCGGCCGCCAGCAGCGCGGCATCGTCCGCCACACGGGTCCGCACCAGATGGGCGGTCAACGCCGTTTCGGTGGTGGAAACCGGCCAGACATGGAGGTCATGCACCGATTCCACGCCCGGCACGGCAACGAGCGCGGCGCTGATCTTCGCCGTATCCAGCCCCGCCGGCACCGCGTTCAAGGCCATGGCCACCGATTGCCGCAATACCGACCAGGTGCCGATCACGATCACGAAGGCCACGGCCAGGCTTATCACCGGGTCCACCCAGTACCAATGCGTGAGCCAGATGAGCGCGCCGGCGACGACCGTTGCCGCCGCCATAGCGGCATCGCCCGCCATATGTAGAAATGCCGCGCGTATATTAAGGTCGTGCTGGCCGCGCATGAACAGCGCCGCCGTGGCGCCGTTCACCAGAATCCCCACGGCGGCGACCAGCATGACAGTGCGGCCCGCCACATGCGGCGTTTCCAACAGCCGCAGCACGGCTTCCCAGGCGATGCCGCCTGTCACGGTCAGCAGCAGCACCGCATTGCCGAGTGCCGCCAGGATGGAGGCGCCCCGCATGCCATAGGTATAGGTGGCGCTGGCAGCGCGGCGGGCCAGCAGGCTGGCGACAAAGGCCGCCAGCAATCCCAGCACGTCCGAGGCGTTATGCGCGGCATCCGCCAGCAGCGCCAGCGAGTGCGCGAACAGCCCCGCGGCGATTTCCGCGGCCATATAGCCGAAATTGATCGCCAACCCCAGCCCGAAGGCGCTGCCGGATGCGCCGTGCTCATGGCCCGGCCCGTGCGCGTGTCCGCCCAAATGGGGGCTGGCATGTTCGTGCCGCCGCCCGCCATGTTCGTGATTCGCCATGGCGCCATGCCTAGCACGGCCACCCGCGTCTGACGACCTTGAGCGTGGCGGAAAGATCATGGCTTTCAGGTTGCCAGGAACGGCGGCAATCCGCATATGCTACGCCGATGAACGGGCGTGGGAGCGGATGACCGAGGCGTTGCGCAACCTTGAACCTGAATGCGCGCCGGCATGGCGGGTAACGAAGCTGGTGGCGGGGCCGCCCACCGCCTCGCCACCGCTCACGATCGCCTTGCTGATTGTCGCCATGAGCTTTGCCGCGCCATTTATTTTCGTGGCGGACGGCTCGCCGAGTCCCCTGCTCGGCATTGCCATGATCGCGGTGGCGCTTGCGGGCATCATCACCCTGGGGGCGGCGATCCGGGCGGCCGGGCGCCGCCGGGCCGATTCCACGGCGCGTACCCGCGTGACCATCTCCGAGGCGGGAATCACACTGCATCCCACGCCACACACGCGGGATGATCAACATTTTCCTTGGCATCATATTGCCGGAACGCATATGGCGCGCGCCGCCTTTTTTGTACATGCGGCGGCCGGGGCGCCCAAACCTGGCCGCTACGCGGTCCGCTTCGGAAAGCTTGCCACCGCGCGCGCGGATATTCTCGCGGCGCTCAACTCCCGGCAACCGCCAGCCGCCGGGAAAATTGACGCGTGATCGTGTCAACCTGAACCGATCGCGTGCCAGAGGCCAAGCCAAGCATGGCGTGGGAACATGGCTGCCATACAAGAACACATGTTAGTTGCCGCCGGCTCATCCGGCCAGGAAAATTTGAGGTTCAGGTTAGTAATAATGACGACCAGGCCGCCGTGCCGGAATATGTCCGGCTCAATCCATAGAGCCATGGACGGTGCCGATTGGGTAGACGATCGGCGCCGCTTTCAATCCGGATAGGGAAGATCGGTCAACAGCGCCCATGTAATCGGGTGGCCGGCGCGCAGCGGCAGGCGGTTTGGATCGTCCGATATCCCGGGTTCGTGGATAATGGCCTGGCGGGGCGGCGCTTCGGCGCGTAACCGACGGCCACGCTCGATAACCGTATTGCGGGACAACCCCAGCGTGCAGCCGATGACGGCCCAGGTAGCGCCGGATGCGCGCATTTCCCGGATCGTTCGGTCCGCCGCTTCGCTCCATACCCTCGGCTGCGGCATGCAATCTCTCCCTTGCCTGTTAAATGACAAGAGTACTGTTAGTTTACCTAACTTCTTATGTCAAGCAATACTAACGTAGCGTCAGACTGCGCATGCTGTTAGAATGTCGATCATGCCACCCAAGAAACAACTTTCCACAGAATCCGTCGGCGCCCGGATCCGGGCGCTGCGCCTTGCCGCGAACCTCACACAGGATGAATTCGCTGCCAAGCTCGGCGTCTCCCGCTCCGCCATCGCACAGTGGGAAACCGACCGCGCCGGCCAGGTGCGCGACAATATGGAACGAATCGCCAAGGTGCTGAATACGTCACTGGGCTATCTTGTCTCAGGCGAGGCCGGTTCCCTGCAGGGAGACGAACTCGCCCTTGTCCGGCTCTACCGGGCCTGCACCCCGGAAGACCGCCGCCTCCTGGTGCTCAACGCAAGGCGCCTCGCCCGCGGCTGACAAACCCGAATATCGGCGTGTCCGAACCGCGCCCGCGGGACTACTACCCCTCGAACGGCACCCAGACGAAACCTTGCATCAGCACGCGCGCGCTGCGGCTCATGACAGCCTTGGCTACCACCCAGGAGCCATCCACCTGTCTTGCTTCAGAGCCGACGCGCAACACCCCTGAAGGATGCCCGAAACGCACGGTCTTGCGCTCGCCGCCCCCGGCCGCCTCGTTCACCATCGTACCGGGGATCGCCGCCGCCGTGGCGATTGCAACGGATGCAGTGCCCATCATCGCGTGATGCAGCTTGCCCATGGACATCGCCCGGACCAGCAAATCCACATCTGCCGCCGCGATCTCCCTGCCGTTCGACGCCGTGTAGGCTCGCGGGCCGGTCACCCAGGCAAGTTTCGGCGTGTGCTGCCGCAAAGCCGCTTCCTCGAGCTTCGAAATCAGCCCCATTTTCATCGCGCCATAGGCGCGGATGGTCTCCAGCCTCTTCAGCGCCGCGGCATCCCCGTTCACCGCGTCCTGCAGTTCGGTGCCGTTATAGCCCAGCGCATCCGCCTCAAGAAATATCGTGGGGATCCCGGAATTGATGAAGGTCGCCCGGAAATTGCCGATCCCCGGCACCTCGAGCGTATCCACAACCCTGCCGGTTGGGAACAAGGCCCCGCCGTCGCCCTCTTCCGCCGGGTCCAGGAATTCCAACTGCACTTCCGCAGCCGGAAAGGTCACCCCATCCAACTCGAAGTCTCCTGTCTCCTGCACTGCGCCGTTGGTCATCGGCACATGCGCGAGGATCGTCTTGCCGATGTTCGCCTGCCAAATTCGGATCAGCGCAATACCGTTTTCCGGCACCCGCCCGGGATCGATCAGCCCGTTGCGGATCGCAAATGGCCCCACGGCGGCCGAAAGATTTCCGCAATTTCCGCTCCAGTCCACAAACGGCTGGTCGATGGCAACCTGGCCGAACAGATAATCGACATCATGGTCGGGCTGGCGGCTCTTGGCGAGGATCACGGTTTTGCTGGTGGAAGACGCCCCCCCGCCCATGCCGTCGATCTGTTTACCGTAAGGATCGGGGCTGCCGATGATCCGCAGCAGCAGCCTGTCCCGCGCCGTTCCGGCGGCTTGCGCCGCCTTTGGAAGATCATCGAGCGCAAAGAAAACGCCCTTGCTGGTACCGCCCCGCATGTAAGTGGCGGGGATTTTGATTTGCGGAGCAAACGGCATCATGAACACCTTCTAAAAATGGCCGGCGGATATGGCATGCTACTCAACCGGCCCTCTTGTCTTCGGGCACCGCCGAAGCTTCCAGAAAATCCTGGGCGAAGCGCTGCAGCACGCCGCCCGCTTCGTAGATGGAAACTTCCTCGGCCGTATCCAGCCGGCAGATTACGGGCACCCTCTCCGTGCGGCTGTTTTTGCGGTGGATAACCAGAGTGAGTTCCGCGCGTGGCTGCCGCTGGCCAATCACATCGTAGGTTTCCGTGCCATCCAGCGCGAGGGTCAGCCGGTTCGTTCCGGGCTTGAATTCCAGCGGGAGCACCCCCATGCCGATCAGGTTGGTGCGGTGAATCCGCTCAAAACCCTCAGCCACGATCGCTTCCACCCCGGCCAGGCGAACGCCCTTCGCCGCCCAGTCGCGGGAGGAGCCTTGGCCGTAATCAGCGCCGGCGATGATGATGAGCGGTTGCCGCCGGTTCATGTAGGTTTCAATCGCCTCCCACATGCGCATCACCTGCCCGTCCGGCTCCACCCGCCCGAAGGATCCCTTGCGCACGCTGCCATCGGCGTTTCGCACCATTTCGTTCAGCAGGGTCGGGTTTGCGAAAGTGGCACGCTGGGCGGTCAAATGGTCCCCGCGATGGGTGGCATAGGAGTTATAATCCTCCTCAGGCAGGCCCATTTTTTTTAAATATTCGCCGGCCGCGCTGTCGGGTAGGATCGCGTTGGAGGGCGAAAGATGGTCGGTGGTGATATTGTCGCCCAGCAACGCCAGCGGACGCATGGATTTGAGCGTGCGTTCGCCCGCCAGCGCGCCCTCCCAGTAGGGCGGCCGCCGGATATAGGTGCTTTGCGGGCGCCAATCATAGAGCGGGCTGGCCTTTTTGCGTGTTGCTGGCCTGCCGAACATCGGCGCGTAAACATTGCGGAACTGCTCCGGCTTTACCGCCGATGCCACCACCGCGTCGATCTCCTCATCGGTTGGCCAGATATCCTCAAGCCGGATCTCCTTGCCGCTTGCATCCAAACCCAGCACATCCTGCTCGATATCAAATCGTATCGTGCCGGCGATCGCATAGGCCACCACCAGCGGCGGCGAGGCCAGAAAGGCCTGCTTCGCGTAGGGATGGATGCGCCCATCGAAATTCCGGTTTCCCGAAAGGACCGCCGTGGTGTACAGATCGCGGTCGATGATCTCCTGCTGGATCTGGGGGTCCAGCGCGCCCGACATGCCATTACAGGTTGTGCAGGCGAACGCCACCACGCCAAAGCCGAGCTTCTCCAGATCGGCGGTCAGGCCCGCCTCGTCCAGATACATCGCCACCGTTTTCGACCCCGGCGCCAGCGAAGTTTTCACCCAGGGCTTGCGCGAGAGGCCCGCTTTGTTGGCCTTGCGCGCGAGCAGCCCCGCCGCGATCACGTTCCGCGGGTTGGACGTGTTCGTGCAACTGGTAATGGCCGCAATGATGACCGCGCCGTCGGGCATCAATCCTGGATCCTGGGTCCACGCCCCCGCCAGCCCCCGCGCGCGCAGATCCGTCACCGGCAGGCGTTTATGCGGAACCGAAGGGCCGGCCAGTGTGCGGACGACGGTTGAAAGATCGAATTTCAACACCCGCTCATATTCAACGTTCTTCAGGCTATCGGACCAGAGTCCGGCCTGTTTCGCGTAGTTTTCCACCAGCCTCACCTGCTTCTCCTCGCGCCCGGTGAGGCGCAGATAGGTGATGGTCTGCTCATCGATTGAGAACATCGCCGCCGTTGCCCCGTATTCCGGCGCCATGTTCGAGATCGTCGCGCGGTCACCCACGCTCAGCGACGGAACTCCCTCGCCATAGAATTCGAGAAAGGCCCCGACAACCTTTTCCTTGCGGAGAAATTCCGTGAGCGTCAGCACGATATCCGTGCAGGTGATGCCGGGCTGGCGCTTGCCGGTTAGTTCAACGCCCACGATATCCGGCAGCCGCATCCAGGAAGCGCGGCCCAACATCACGTTCTCCGCTTCCAGCCCGCCGACACCGATCGCGATCACGCCCAGCGAATCGACATGGGGAGTATGGCTGTCCGTGCCTACGAGGGTGTCAGGGAACGCCACGCCGTCCCGCACGTAAATAACCGGGGACATCCGCTCCAGATTGATCTGATGCATGATGCCGTTGCCGGGCGGCACGATTTCCATGTTCTCGAAAGCAAGCTTCGTCCAGTTAATGAAATGGAACCGATCCTCGTTGCGCCGGTCTTCCACCGCGCGGTTCTTGGCAAAAGCCTCTTTATCGAAACCGGCATATTCCACCGCCAGGGAGTGATCGACGATCAACTGCACCGGCACCACGGGGTTGACCTTCGAAGGATCGCCGCCCTTCTGCGCGATCGCATCCCGCAGACCCGCGAGATCGACCAGTGCGGTCTGCCCCAGAATGTCGTGACAGACGACCCGTGCCGGATACCAGGGGAAATCCATCTCGCGCTTGCGCTCGATCAGTTGCTTCAGGGCATCTGTCAGCATGGCCGGTTCACAGCGCCGAACCAGGTTCTCGGCCAGCACGCGCGAGGTATAGGGCAGCCGGTCATAGGCGCCGGGACGGATTGCTTCCACGGCCGCGCGGGCGTCGAAATAATCGAGGCCGTCGGCGCCGGGAAGGGGTTTGCGAAATTCCTTGTTCATGCCGGGCTCCTCAACTGATCCGCTGTTCGATATTCAACCGTGATGTGCGGATGTGGCGCCGCATCAGCAACTCCGCCAGTTCGCCATCGCCTTCCGCCAGGGCATCCAGGATGCGGTGGTGTTCGGCAAAAGCCTGTGCCGGACGGTTCGGCCGGCTTGAATGCTGGACACGATACATCCGCGCAAGCTGGTAGAGTTCGTCACAAAGCAGCCGGATCAGCATGCTGTTTCCGCTTGCCTGCACGATCCGGTAATGGAAATCCAGATCGCCCTCCTGCAGGTAATAACCGCGCCCCGCCTGAAACGCCGGATCGCGCTCATGTTCCCGCAGCACGCCGCGCAGCGCCTCCACCCGCTCGGCAGACATTCGTTCCGCAGCCAGGCGGCAGGCCATCCCCTCCAGCGCTTCCCGCACCTGGTAGAGCTCCCCCAGCTCCTTGCGGCTCAACCCGACGACCCGCGTGCCGACATGAGGCACGCGGACCAGCAGCTTTTGCCCTTCCAGCCGGTGCAGCGCCTCCCGTAACGGCCCGCGGCTTATGCCGTAGGCACGGGCCAGCTCCGGCTCGGAAATCTTGCTTCCCGGCGGGATTTCACCCCTGACGATCGCCGAGCGGATCTGGCGCAGGACATGCTCAGCCAGCGTCTCGCCTTCGATCATGCGATCGAGGGAGAAGTTCGGCCGATTGTCAACAATATCAAGGCAAGCACGCATTCTTTAGCCAAAATTTTAGCGTGCCGCTCTAGATTGTCAACAATCCGGGCGCTCTTTCAAGCGATCCGCCCCTGCCCGGCCGGTTCGCCGGCTTCTACCGAGCAATACGCGACCCAGATCTTGTGGAAGGCTGCGCCGAGATTCCTGCCGAAACGCGGCGCATCACATAGCGGGCTTTGCGTAACACGGCGGCGAAGCCCGGCCCGCAGGGCGGCCAAGGGCACGGGGTCTGTGGCGAACGCAATCGCCTTGTCGACATATTCCGGTATGGACTGCGCAACCCAGTGCTCCAGCCCGGCGCTGGTGAGATGGCTGACGGAATGGCGGGCGGCGAAAATTTCCCCGGCCAGCGTCAATACCGGCACGCCCATATAAAGCGCCTCGCAGGTGGAAAGGCCGCCGGAATAGGGAAACGGATCGAGCGCTATGTCGATCTCGTTATAGGTGGCAAGAAATTCGCGGTGCTGGGCGCGGCCGGAGAAGGCCAGGCGGTCCACCGAGATTCCCTGGTTCGCGAAAAATGTCCCGATCCGGTCACGCGGCCCCGGGTCGGAGAATTGCGGACAACGCAGCTTGAGCCGCGAGTTGGGAACGGCACGCAATATTCTAGTCCAAGCCGACAGCACGATGGGAGTGAGCTTCATAAGATTGTTGAGACAACCGAATGTGACATAGCCGTTGCGCTCCATCGGTAGTGGCCCAACCTCCGGTGCGTAGGGGGGTGGCAGGTAGCAGACATAGCCATCCGGCAGGCGAAGCAGTTTTTCGCTATAAAACCGGTCAAACCCCGGTGGTGTTTCGCGATCATCGGTAAGGAAATAATCCATGAACGGCAGGCCGGTGCTGTGATATTGCATGCCTACCCATTTTACCTGCAGTGGTGCCGGACGATACGCGCAGACATCGATGCGGCCGGTATCGCCGAACCCGCCAAGGTCGATTAGAATGTCTATCCCCGCATCGCGGATGCAGCGCGCCGCGCTCGCGTCGTCCATTGTTTCAATCCGATGCCAGGCCGCCGCGAAACCGGCGAAGCGGTTCGCAAGCGCATCTCCGGCATCGAACCGGCCGAAGCAATGGATGGCGAAAGCCTCGCGATCCAGCGCCTCCAAACCGGCAAGGGTCAGCCAGCCAGCCGGGTGCGTGCGAAGCAGGTTGGAGAGGAGCCCGATACGCAGCGGCCGGGCCGGATCCAGCACATTATGCAGCGGCAGGGGCGCCGGCAGGCGCAAGGTGCCGGCGGCTAAGCGCAAGGCGGCCAGAAGTCCGGCGGCCGAAACCCCATCCTGATAAGGCAGCAGGTTGCAATAGGCGCGCGCCGGGCCAGTCTCACCCGGCGCAAGTTCCATGGCCGCTTGCGCGGCTTCACGCGCTTCACGCATCTCGCCGAGTGCCGCCTTCGCTGTCGCGAGGTTGCTTAAGGACACCATGCTGCGGCCGGATGACGCGATATTCGCGTTCAGCAGGTCCACGGCCTCCTCGTAACGATAAAGCCGCGCCAGGGTTACCGCGAGATCGTTAACGATGCCGGTGTTTTGCGGATCCCGCTGCAGGGCAAGGCGTAGGGCGGGTGCGGCGCGGGATGGCTGAAGCGCAAGCGAATAGGCGATACCGAGCAGCATGGGCGGCTCTGGTGCGGCGGTCTCCATCGCCACCGCGGCTTCCAGGTGATCGATCGCTTCCTCGATCCTGCGCTCCCGAAGTGCCAGTAACCCAAGACCCAGCAGCGGCCCGACGGCAAGAGGCGCAGCCGCTAATTCAGCTACGAAAAGTTCCCACAACAAGGAACCCTGGCCGCATTTGAGCGCCGCCTCCGCACGATGGAGGACAAAAGGAAGATGACCGGGATCGAACCGGCTTGCCTGAGTGAAGGCCTCGAACGCGGCGCCATGCTCACCTGCCGCGGCATGAACATGCCCGAGCGCATCCCAGGCCTGTGCATAATCCGGCCGCAGGGAAATCGCCCGCCGAATCAGTACCCGCGCGGCCACAAGCTCCGTGGTTTGGAGCCGTAATACGCCAAGAGAAAGCAGGGTTTCCGCACGGTTGGGGTTCGCATTGGATGCAGCCTGCAGCTTGGCGATCGCCTCCTGCCATTTACCAGCGGCACGTAGGGCCTGACCTTCCGCGAACAGAGCAGCCTCATCCGTTATGCTCGGCATCAGAGCAATTGCAGGCTGGCAATGAACCCGTGCATGGGAATCCCCTCGACACGCCGGAGAATACCCGTGCGCGCGATATTCAGTGCTAACCCGGCCTCCGCTGCCTGGGCAGCGAAATTGGATTCGGAATGCGTGAACAACCCGTGCCCGGAAAGCTTGTCTGCCCCCGTTGGAACGGCAGCGAGCGCGATGCCTCCAGCCGCAAGAGCGGCGCGCAGGCGAACGAAATAGGGCGCGATAAAGGTCGTATAGGCAAAGGCTTCATTCAGCAGAATGATCGAATATCGTTCGCGCCCAAGATAATCCAGCGGCCAGCCCGATTCCAGCCGCTGATAAAGCCCGCGTTCACGGCTGAGCTGAAGTAGTACATGATCAGGCTCCCATCCAACCCAGGGTCCGGGGCAGATATCCTGCGCGGCAATCGCATTCAGTCCGGTGCCGCAGAAAAGATCAAGCACCGGCCCTGCCGCGCGTGCCCCCTGCAAGAGGCTGCGGAACGTTCCCGGAAGAATTGTGCCACCGGAAAACAGGCTCTCCTCGAAAGCCGCGGCGTTTCTCTGAAGCGGTAGGGTAATGACTCCTGTTTCCCGCCCCGCAAGCCCGGCGGCAAGCCTGGCACCCCAGGCATGATCCGGCTTCAGGCTTCGCACGCGGGCAATGGACATCGCGGCTTCGTCCCACAACGCCGCTTCCAACTGAGCGAACGCCAGCAGACCGAAGGTTTCAATGTCGGCAACACCGTCTTGCCGCGCCTGCTCACCGATCCGCAATGCACCTTCGATGTCACGATCGGAAAAGAGCCGGCGCATGAGCATGTTGCGCGGAATGACGAGATGCGGTCTTAGAGCAATGACGCGAGTAAGAATTGGAACCGCCGCATCCGGAGACAGCACCGCAAGCGCAAGGCCAGCGTCAACATTTCCAGGATCGGCAGCGAAACTTTCTTCCAGGCAGAGACGGGATTGATCGTAAAGACCAAGCCGAAAAAGCGCCAGCCCCAAAATCGCCTTTGCACGCGCGAGTTGCGGCGCCACAAGAACCGCATCGGCGGCAGCGCTTGCAGCGCCGGCGTAATCCGCCTGACCGAACAGAATTTCAGCCCGATGGAGATGTGCCGCTGCATTTTTCGGATCGCGGGTGAGTGCGTCTTCCAGTATGCCAAGGGCTTGCGGAACGTCGCCAAGCTGGCACCAGCAAGCCGCCCGAAGCATGGGCAGTGTCTTATAATCGGGGGCGAGTTTTTCCAATGCGGCAAGTAACGGCTTAACTGCGCCCGGCCTTTGATCCTCCAACAAACGGACAATGCGCCCGGCGACAATGTCGGGATCCATCATTGGCGCGCCGTCAGGCATCATAACCCTCCAGACAACTCACGCGAATAAGCCCGTAAGATAAGACGACGACGCACCGGACGTACCGCTTGCCTGCATCTGCACAAGATACTGATCGGTAATCGTCTGCACATACCTGGAATCGGACATCTTTGAAAAATCGATATGATCGCTAATCACCTTCTCCTGTGCTTGCAGCGGCTGATAGGCAATCTGCGCGGGAATCCCGAAAGCCGTCGTCACGACACTGCGCGCAACGGAATTTCCTAAAATCAGATCGGAAGAGGTTAAACCGGACGCATTCTGAAGAAAATAAAGCGCATTCGACAGCCCAGGAGTTTGCTGATCAAGAGATTGACGCCACTGAACCTCCGCGTAACCATTGGCAATGGTCGAAAGCACGGAGGGATTCTGAATCGCCGAAAGGCCATTCTGAAAAAAATTATAGGTTTTCACTGTGCTGAGCCAGGCGGAATTCGTAGAGGACAACTGGCTAGCCAGGCTCTTGTTGTTGGATGGATCGGACATTAGCGCCTGCTTCGCAAGCGCCGTATAATTTATCTCCGATCCAAGACCGTTCGCAGTAAGAAATACCTGCAGAAAATCCTGATTATCTAGCAGGGACTGAACGGATTTGGCTGAGTTCACGGCCTTTGTGAATGCCGTGATCGCCTGCTGCGCCTGAGGCTGCTTTTCCTCGCTCGCGATGTCCGCGGTTTTATTTTTTTGTGCAATTTGCAGAGCAGTAATGGGATTGACGCTGATCGCTCCGCCCGCGCCGGAATTCCCGGAACCGTATAGCGCGCTCAAAATCTGTGATCCCGCGAAACCGGAACCGGAGGAGACCGGAAACAGAGTAGCGTAGTTGATGCCGCTCGCCGCGACCGCGCTAGCCATCTCACCCCCCGTCGGGAGCGATGCCGCGCAGCCCCGCGGCTATTTTACCATTGGTTTCAATGAGTAGCTGAATGTTAGGATCAGGCTTCGCTATTTCGCTGATGATGTTATTCGCCAACACTACCATGGATTTACGGATATGGACAGGTTGCGGATTGTTATCATCCATCGCAACGGCGACAACCGTGTGCCATAGTTTGTTGTTGTCCGCGAGTGCCTTGGTTAAGTCAATACCCCCTTTTTGTTCTGCTTCCTGAAGGATCGACGCAAAGAAATCAAAAACATCCGCATCCTGCTCACGCTGCGTGCGGAGATTCCCCGCATTTTTATAGGCTTGAGCAATACGACTGTAGCTGTTCATAATGCAACATTCCCGCCATTAGTGTCTCTATCGAGCGAGTTTCCGGCGCTAGCCGGCAATTCCATGCGCCTGCTATTTTCAAACACCGCAGCTTCATGTCTTATAATGCGGCGGGCGAGCTTCAACGCTTCAAAACAAGACCCTTCGCGCGCAAGGTTGAACGCGCGGTCTAAAATTTCCCGCGCCAATTCTGATGTTGTTGCATTCTTGAATTGCTCGATCAGTGTATGCGCCGAAATTAACGCCGCTGCACGCTCATCATCTGTGCCGACGTAAATTGCCTGCAACGCGAAATAAATACGTCGTGCCGGCGTATTCGCTTCATCTGGCGTGAGAATTTGTTTGCCAAATAAAAACCTGGCCTGACCTGCGAGTTCGATACGGGAACGTGTTTTAAATCGAATTGGAGCGCCATTGATGATCATCATCTCGCCCTGTTTGAGTTCAAGGACTAAGGTCGACATATTCCAAAGCCTTGAATTCGCCGCTGAACATTTCTAGGGATCCAATGACGAAAAAATGGAAAAAACAGAACGCGCGACAGAACCACGTCTGCCGCGCGTTCGTCGCTTCTACGGAACCAGTTTCGTTAACAGCGACGGCGTCTGCTCCGCCAATGAAAGTGCCGATGTCGCCAGCTGTTGCTGTACCTGCAGGGCTTGCAGCGTAGCGGATTCCTGTGCCATATTCGCATCAACCAGGGCACCCACACCGCTCTGTAACGAGCTTATCTTGGAAGTGTTGAACGAAATCTGGTTGTTGATCAGATTCGACAAGTTGCCATATGTGTTCAACGCACTGCTTACAGAATTGAACTGCGCGGTAAATATACCGCCCGTAGTGAGGAAACCCGCTACCGAGGTCGCGCTGCCAAGCTGCGTCGAGGTAAAGGAAAGCGCGTGCAACACGGCAGACCCGCTGAACGCAGTGAGCGTGACCGTGTCTCCTTGCTCATCCTGCGCGACAGTGACCGAGCCATAGGTACCGTTCTTCTCCGCCGCAGCAGTATCGCCGATCAAAGAAGCGCCATTGTAATTGGCCCCCTGCAATGCTTTGGCGACATCTTGCATGTAGGATTGATATTGCGCGATATCCTGCGTGCGTTGATCCGAAGTGACGGTTGAACCCGAAAGCGCGACAAGGACATTTCTGGCATTGGTAAGTGTATTGGAAATACTGGTGAGCCCCGTGGAAGTCACCGCCACCAGACCAGTCGCGTTGCCAAGCTGCTGATTGGCCGCGGTCAGCGCGCTGACGCTGCTGCGGACATTCTGCGCCACCGCGAACGCCGCGCCGTTATCCGTTGCGTCCGCAACCACATATCCGGTGGACACCGCCTTTTGCGTCGCACTAAGTTCGGAGCTGATGTTGTTGAGAGAGGCGAGCGCAACCTGCGCTCCACTATTGGTAATAATCGAATTAAGAGCCATAGAAACTATCCTAAAGAAGATATTCTTTTCAAAATTGCCGCATTTTGCGTGCTGTATCGAGCTTAGGGTTTAATTCTTAATTCATGGTGAACGCCGCGCATTTTCATTTGCGTGGCGCTTAAAGATAATAGGCCAGATTCAAAGTTTTCATGCTGGCGATGATCTGATAGGAGCTTTGCAGCGCGGTCTGGACACTGGAAATCTGCGAAAGGACAGAGGCAGGATCCACTGAATCGGCGTTTGCAACCTGATTGGTCAACGCCGTGACGGTGTTCTGCAGGCCGGTCGTTTTGCTGTTTAACGCGGTTTGAACATTACCCAACGCACCGGCATCCGCGTTCAACGCCCCGTTCGCGTTTCGCAGCATCGTGGAAATTCCGCTCATGAAGCTGCTGAAATCAGCGCTGCCGATTTGCGAGGGTGACAGTGATGCGACGCTGGCGAGCCCGGCCAAAATGTCGCGCATATAGGAGCCAGTAGATGTCGTTCCGATGCCGGTAGATGAAACGAAAGCGTTGCTGTTGGCGGCAATCCCGGTTGTCACCTGTTCACCCCCCGACAAACTGACGGATGGAAGCCCTGGAGACGCATTAAGGCCGGAGGAAAACGGCGATGTTCCGGCAGCATTTGAACTTCCGATGCCGAGTATGGCGGACATTGTTGCGGCGGCGCCACTCGCGGAAAGGCTCGCGACAGCAGACTGAATTTGTGTATAAAAGCCGGAGCTAGAAATGCTGCTTGCGTCGGGAACGGGCGCTTCGCCAGAATCCTGTGCACCGAAGACATAGTTATTGCCATCTTGCGTGTTCAGCAACCCGGATACCTGTTGCAATGCCGATTGCGCATCCGCGATCACAACGCCGACGGCGTTGGAATCAAGCGTGTTGAGGCTGGCAAACTGCGATGTCACGCCGGATACGAGCGAACTGATCGACGTCAGGGCGTTCTGCTGCACGCTCATCGGGCCCGTTACCGCATTGATTTCGGAAATCTGCGCATTGGCGGAGGAAATTTGTGGTGATACGGTCAGCACGGTCGTGGCCGCCGCGGCGCCTAAGCCGGAATAGGTCTGAGAGATCAAACCCGAAGACGATTGCTCGGTAAGCAAATCAAGTCTTTGTGCGGTCGCCATCGCATTTTCCACAATTGGACTCATCTGCCCATAACTTTGGCCGCTGATGCTTAAGGTCATGCTGGCATTCGAAACCGTGCCCAAAAGGCCGCTCATCACATATTCTCCAGTATTTGGAACAGCGACTGTACCGTGGTGATTACCTTGGCGTTCGCGGCATAGGCGTTTTGCAGCGCGACCATGGTGCTCATCTGCTGATCCACGTTCACGCCGGCCGATTGCGAAAGCGTGCTTTGCAAAGCGCTTTGCAAGTTATTGGCATTCGTGGCGTTGGCGGTTGCCTGCGCGCCTTCATTTGCTTCCGCGCTGGCGAACGCCGAAACTGTGCCCGCCAGCGTGGCCTGGCTGGTATAGGGCAAGGAAAGCGTGCCCTCAGGACCAAGCCCGCTGGTGTTACTTGCCGGTTGCGGCACGCCGGCCTGTGCGTCCGCGCCAAACGTATAAGTAAGAATGCGATTGATCAGTGTGGTAAAGCCGGCGTAGCCGCCGATGGGGTTTGGAGTGAAAGCAGAGGCGCCGGTGGGAGAACCAAGCACCGTATTCGTGCCATCGCGCACCAGTGTAGGGGTCGCCACCACCGCCGGATTAACCATAATCTCGTTTGCAAATCCAAGGTAACTTGTCTGCGCCGGTGGCGACCCCGGTTGCGGTACGTTACCGCTACCATCAGTAAACAACGTGAGCCCTTGCGCGGAAAAACGCGAGGCCATATTCTGCGAAAATTCATCGAGTCCGGCTTGCAGCGTGGGAAGCGCTTGATCCCGCAAGTTTAGATCGGCACCAATCTGCCCTGATGTGAGCGCCGGCGTGATGTCAGCGCCGTTGAGCATGACACCAGGCAAGCCGCCACCGGGGTAGTAAGCTTGCGGACCAACCGTGGCATTGGCGATCGAAAGCGGCGCTGATCCATCTAGCGGCAGCTGCACGCCGCTGCTCGTGAAGGCAAGCACGCCACCATCAGACTGCTGCACGAAGCGTGCGCCTATTGCGCTGGAAAGATCTGTTTCCGCGGCGGCGCGCTGGTTCTGTAAATCCGCTGTACTCGAACCCTGTTGCTGCAAGGTAATAATTTGCTGATTCAGACTGGAAATTTCCTGAAGATTCTGGTTGGCTCCGGCGATTGCGGTGACCAGATCGTTTTGTGCATTCTGGCGTGCGGTACCGATGGCGCCAGAAACCGTGTTGATCTGACTGGCCAGATTCTGAGCTGCGCCGACTACCGCCTGCGCCTGGGTCTGGCTGGAAGGATCCGCCTCCAACGCGGTGAACTGATTTTGCAGATCACCGAGCAAACTCGGGAGATCGGTGCCACCGCCGGGTGTACCCATGACATTGTCAAGCGCGGAGAGCGCGCTAGTCGTCGTGCTGGCATAGGAAACCGCCGCGCCCTGGGCAAACACCTCCTGCTGCACCTGTTCATTTACGGTCAGCGTGGCGGGGCCGCTTTGTACCCCCATGGGCAAACCGCCGACACTGATCGCTTGTAGCGCCGCGCTTTCATTTGTGTAATTTGTGCTGTTCGCGTTCGAGATATTTTGCGAGATGACCGCAAACTGGCGATTGAGCGCGGTCAGCCCGCTGGTCGCGATCGAAAGCGAAGCATCAAGGCCCATGGCGACTACTCATGTCATTGCTTCATGTTGATGGTTGTTGTGGCAAGCTGGTCAGCTGTCGTTACCACCTTGGCATTCGCGGAATATGCTTCTTGCGCAGTGATCAGCTTGGTGAATTCGGTGGCAATATCGACTTTGTAGCTTTCGAGCGAGCCGACAGTCAGAGAGCCGGCACCACTGGCACCCACCGCGTTGGTCAGCGGCTGCCCTGATTCGGAAGTTGCGGTATAGGCTTGGCCATTTTGGCGCTGTAGTGCATCCGGCGCGTTGAACGTGGTAAGGGGAACTTGCGCGACGGTTTGCGATTGACCGTTGGTATAGTTCACCACGACATCGCCGCTTTTGTCTATTGTCACATTGCTGAAGCTGCCCTGCGGCATCCCGTTTTGGGTAACGCCGAGCAGGTTGAAGTCGGTCCCTGCATATTGCGTCAGACCGGAAGTGCCGCCATAAGTACCTAGATTAAGCGTGATATTTTGTGTGCCTTGTCCAAAATCCGGTGACAGCGTAAGCGTGGCCGGCCCGCCATTGGCATAGCCGCTCGCCGAAAGTACACCGGTAGGGTTTGTGATGCTGCCTATCGTTCCGGCTGGTACCGCATTGCCGCTCGCGCTGCCGAATTTCAGTTCGGCGGTGCCAATGGTTGTGCTTCCGCCCGCGATGTTATCCGGCGAACTCACTGTTACCGTCCAGTCGTTAGAGGCGTTCTGTGTATAGGCGAAATTGAGCGCATGTTCCGTGCCGAGCGAATCATAGACATTTACTTGTGAGGTTATCGGCGCCGTACCGGACGGCGTAGCCGGAAGATTGGCCGAGAGCGTGATATTGCTTGTGGAAACCGGTTGGTAGGTGCTTTGCGATATTTGAACGGGCGAAAGTACGGTGTTGTTGGTAATTCCGGTAGTAGGATCTACGTTCCAGCCGTCCAGATAATAGCCGGCATCGTTCACCAGATAACCCTGCGCATTCACGGAGAAATTTCCATCACGCGTGTAATATTG
>JAJYAF010000189.1 GCA_021779655.1 Pseudomonadota bacterium | reverse complement strand
GGACAGCCGCGATCTCGCCAACCCGCTCACCCTCGTCAGTAGCAGCAAAAACGCGCTCCCGCAAATCCTGCGAATAAGCCTTACCGTGCTGCCAAAGCATTCCAACCTCCGGATCAGTAAACCGGATAACTACGAATCACAGATCACCCCCGTTTCGCAAGCCACCTCGATTCAAGAAGGTGCCGCCATATTCTTCCGTGCGTCCTGGCTCGCCTGCGTCCGGAAATACCTGTCCAGCGGCTCTACACCGCTCTCAAAACCCGAACGGTCATGGTGCGCGCCAAGCGCTTCGACCCGGAGCCCCTCTCCAACTTCGCTTGTCACGCGTCAAGCGCCGGCTCTCGCGCGATAGCGGCGGACCGTGTCGCGGAGGCGGTCATTGACCGGCTTCGGGTTCAGCAGCGCATCAACGAACGCTTCGCTGTCGCGCACGGAGAGAGAGAGAGAGAGCTGGCTGTGCTCATCGATCGCGCGCCGGGCCGCGTCCTGCACGCTTGTCAGCACGAAGTCCGTCACGGTGCGCCCCTGCAAGGCGGCCGCCCGCTCGATTAGGCTCTTCTGCTCCGCAGTGACGCGGGCCTCTAGGCGCTCGGCTCGAGTGCGCCCGCTGGTTGATCTGGGTGCTGTATTGGGCATGGCTTTTCTCCTGATCTAATGTACGGCCAATGACCGGCCGCTTCAAGGGCGCTGTGGGAATGCCTTCCCCCTGGTCGGCGCCACGGTCGCCGACGCACCCCTTCTGCGGGGAGGGCCCCGCAACGCCCCCTTAGCAGCCCGTTGACGAAGTAGGGTTTGGCTGATTCTGTCTTCGAGTTGATCTGACTTGGGATGCATCGATGGTGATGGGACGATCTGGCGCTGTTCAGGACGACCTAATGGCGACGTGGGCGGAGATGCCGCGCTCGCCGGGGCACGCGTTCTATGATCGGTTGCAGGGGCTGCTCAGCGAGGGGGGCTTCGACGCGTTCGTGGAGGAGGTGTGCAAGCCGTACTACGCAGCGAGGATGGGCGCGCCGTCGCTGCCGCCGGGGCGGTATTTCCGCATGCACATGATCGGCTATTTCGAGGGCATTGACAGCGAACGCGGCTTGGCTTGGCGTGGCGCTGCGCGGACTCGTTCTCGCTGCGCGATTTTCTGCGGCTGTCGAACCGCGACAAGGTTCCCGACCATTCGTGGCTGTCGCGCACGCGCTCGCGTTTGCCGCACGAGGCGCATGAGAAGGTGTTCGGCTTTGTGCTGAAGCTGGTCGCCGAGCGCGGCCTGGTGAAGGGCGAACGGATCGGCGTCGACGGCTCGACGATGGAAGCCAACGCCGCGCTGCGCACGATCGTGCGGCGCGACAACGGCGAAAGCTACCGTCATACCAATCCGCGAAAATGCGGATTGGTATGCGCGCGGGGTTGGCGGGGCGGCCGCGCGCGAAATCAAAGCCTTATACCAGCCCGCCACCTGTCTGATAGAGTCAATTAATTGGCGGGCTGGTATCAGATGCTGACGCAAATGGCGCAGGAGGCATTGTCAACTTATTGGGCGGAGGCCTGACAGCGCCTCCCCTTGAGCTGCTGGTCATGCAGCGACCGTGGTTCCGGTCACGCTTCGCCAGCTGGCGAATGCGGCGTCACGGGCGGTACCGAAAGCCTGCTGCCCAGCTACAAGCCGCCGCTGGGCGGAGCCATCAATATCGGCCTTCTCCATACCAGCCTGAACGGCTCACCGGGACACGATTCCTATGCACCGTGCGCGCTCGAGGATCTGCACGCAGCCGGGTTCCGGTATTGGGCGCTTGGGCACATCCATAAGCGCTCCGTGGCCAAGGGCGCTGCCACCGTGGTGATGCCGGGAATTCCGCAAGGGCGCGACATCAACGAAGCCGGCCCGAAATCGGTTACGCTCGTCACCGTCGACGATGCGGGCGCGATCGAGGTGGAGGAGCGCCTCACCAGTATCGCGCAGTTCGAACGGGTGAATATCGAGCTCTCCGGCTACACGGAATGGCGCGAGGCTATCGGCGCGATCCGCTGGGCGCTCGAACAAATGCGCAGCTCCGTGGTATCCGAGCATGGCATCGCGCGATTGCGGCTGACTGGCGCCCCCTCCCCCCTGGCCTGGCGCCTTCGCCAGAATCCTGACCTGCTGCTGGCGGAGGCCGAGAATGAGGCGGCTGGCATCGGCAGGACCTGGATCGAAAAGATCGAGATCGAGTGCAGCCCCACCCTGCCGGGCTTGCCGTCTTCCCGGGATAGCGCCGTCCCGCTCGAGGAGCTTCACCGTCTGATGGCAGCGGTGATCGCGGATGAGGCCTATCAGGAGGAGATCGTCCGCCGCACCGAGGAGCTACGCGGGCAGCTGCCGCCGGAATGCCGGGAATTTCTCGGGCGCGACGAGGCGGCGTTTCGGGAATTCCTCCGGGAGGCTGCCAGCGAAGGTGCTGAGGATGTGCTGGCATGTCTGGCGCCGGCCGAGAAGGCGGAGCGTGATTGATGCGCCTGCGGCGGCTCGATTTGACGCGCTACGGCAAGTTCACCGACGCGTCCATCGAATTTGGCGAACGGATCGCCGGGCAACCCGACCTGCATATCCTCTACGGCCCGAACGAGGCCGGCAAATCCACCGCGTTGGCAGATTCATGGATCTTCTGTTCGGAATGGAGAAGCAAAGCCGCTACGGCTTTCTCCATTCCTATTCGGCGATGCAAGTCGGCGGGTGCCTGGAACTCGCGAGCGGACGCCATGAACTCGTGCGGGTGAAGAGTCCGAATCCCACCTTACGCAACGCGCGGAATGAAGCCGTTGCCGAAAGCCTGCTTCTCGCGGAGCTCGGCGGGATCGATCGCGCCGCGTACCGGACGATGTTTTCGCTCGATGACGACACGCTGGAGGCCGGCGGCAAAAGCATCCTCGCCAGCAATGGCGAACTCGGGCAGCTGCTGTTCTCGGCCAGCGCCGGCCTGGCCGAATTGGGCAACCGGTTGCAGGCGCTGCGGAGCGATGCCGACAGCTTCGCCAAAACCAGCGGCCGCAGCGGCGAATTGTTTGAACGCAAGCGGCAGCTCGCCGAACTGAGACAGCAGCGCGAGGCAACCGATACGCTCGCCTCCGATTTCACAAGGCTCAAAACCGCGCGCAACGAGGCGGAGGCGCAATATCAAGCGGCCGAGAGAGAACGGAAGGAAGCCGAGATGCGCCTGCGCCATATCCGGGCGCTGCTGACCGCTCTTCCGCAGCTGGATTCGTTGCGCAGGCAGCAAGCTGAACTGGATAAGCTGGGCGATCTTCCCGATCCTCCGCCGGGATGGGCCGAGGAATTGCCGCAATTGGAAAAACGGCAGGGCGATCTTCGCACCGAGAGCGAGAGCGCGGCCGCGGATGCGGCGCGCCTGGCGCGGGAACTCGAAGCGATCGTCGTGGATGAGAGCGCCTTGCGCCTGGCCACGGGCCTGGACCGTCTGAAAAAACTGCAGGCACGCTTCGTCTCAGCCACGCTCGATTTGCCGAACGTGCACGCGGAGCTGACGCAAGCCGGCGCCGAGATCGAAACCCTACTGTTGCGGCTTGGCCGGGTGAAGAAGGATGATCCCCTCCGCCTGCGGTTGACAGCCGCGAAGACCGCAACACTCGAGCGGCTGATCCGAAGCAGCTCGGGGATCGAGAACCGCGTTCAGGCTGCCAACATGGAACTCGCTGCGGCCCGCCGGAGATTGCACGAAGCGCAGCGCGCCTTGGGCGAGCGGCCGCGATCCGGCAATGAAGCGGCCTTCGCGCATCTCGCTTCCGCTTTGAACGCCCTCCGACAAAGCGACCATGCCTCGCGCCTGCGCATCGCCGGAGCGGCGGTTCTCGAACACGGCGCCGCGCTGGAGGCCTGCCTTGCCGGTCTTTCCCCGAGGCGGGGGAATGCCGCCGAACTCGCTGCCCTGATCGTCCCCGACCCCGCGGCCATCGAGGCTCTGCGCATCGAGATGGAGCGCGCCAAGGCGAATATCGCCCAGCGGCAGGAGGAACTGGACCGGGCGGCGGTGCTGGCGGACGCAACGGCAGTTGAACTGGAAACGCTGGCGACGACCGGCGTGGTGAGCGATGACGAGGCCGTCGCCATTCGCCAACAACGTGATACCGCCTGGATACAGCACCGTCTGGCACTCGACGCCGGCACCGCCGATGCCTTCGAAGCCGCGATGCGCCGCGATGACCAGCATGACAATGTCCTCCAGCCCCTATCGTGGCTTCCGCTATCCGGCCGAGGTGATCGAGCACGCGGTCTGGCTGTATCACTGCTTCAGCCTGAGCCTGCGGGAGGTCGTGCTGATCCTGGCGGCGCGCGTCCGTGGCGGTCGCCTATGAGAGCATTCGCGGCTGGGGCCGGCGCTTTGGCCGGATGTTCGCCAAGACGCTGAAGCGGCGCCGGCCGCGGCCGGGCGACAAATGGCAATGGACGAGGTCTTCATCCGCATCCAGGGCAAGCTGCACTATCTCTGGCGCTCGATCGACCAGGACGGGAACGTGCTCGATATTCTGGTCCAGAGCCGGCGCAGCGCCAAGGCGGCCAAGCGGTTCTTCCGCAAACCGCTGAGGGGATTGGAATGCGTGCCGCGGGTGATCGTGACCGACAAGCTGAAGCGCTACGGCGCCGCCAGGCGCGAGATCCCGCCGGGCGTGGAGCATCGGCGGAGCCGCTATCTCAACAGCAGACTCGAGGTCTCGCACCAGCCGACCCGGCGAGAACGGCACATGAAGCGGTTCAAGTCGCCCGGCCACGCGCAGCGCTTCCTCTCCAGCCACAGCCAGATCCACAACCATTTCCAACTCCGTCGTCATCGCCTTTTCGCCGCTGAATACCGTGCCGCCCGCGAGGCCGCATTCGCCAGCTGGCGAAGCGCGACCGGAATCACGGCTGCCGCATGACCAGCAGCTCAAGGGGAGGCGCTGTCCGGCCTCCGTCCGCTAAGTTGACAACACCCTGCAGGCGCATCACGCGCCTTCAGGCCGCCTGACAGCGCCAAAATCTGCCGCCGCCAAACCTCGGATGACCCGAATCCGACAGACTGCTAGCGGCGAACGCGATTCTCGGATGGCCGGCTCATCCGTAGAGCGCCGCATCGAACCCATTCGGCGGATCGGTTTCCGGCCGGATGAAATCATAGGGCTCGACCGCAAGGAATCGGCCGCTGCCCGGCGTGGCCAGAATCCTCCCCTCGTTCATCACGATTTCGCCCCGCCGCAAAACCAGCGTCGGCCATCCGGTCACGCGCATCCCCTCATACGGGGTGTAGTCGACGGCGTGCTGCATCAGCGCGTTGGTCAGGGTGACCTCGCGTTCCGGATCCCAGAGCACGAGATCCGCATCCGCCCCCGGTGCGATGCGCCCCTTCTGCGTCAGGCCGAAAAGGCGAGCCGGATTATA
>JAJYAF010000188.1 GCA_021779655.1 Pseudomonadota bacterium | reverse complement strand
GAAGAGTTCAAAAATATCGGAGAGCTTGTCCGGCGGAATGCCGACACCGTTATCGGCAACCGTGATCACCGCTATATCGTCTTCCACGCGGGCGGCCAACCGGATCAATCCGCCGCTTTCCGTGTATTTCGCGGCGTTGTTGAGAAGGTTGCTGATAATCTGTGAAACCCGCGTCAGATCCGCCTCCAGCCAGACCGGTTCCGGCGGCAAATCGAGCACCAGCTCGTGGGCCGCCGCCTCGATCAGCGGACGGCTGGTTTCCACCGCAAGGGAAAGGATTTCGCCAAGCGCGGTGCGTTCCTTGCGCAGATTCATCTTTCCTTGGGAGATCCGGGAAACATCCAGAATATCGTCGATCAGCCGCACCAGGCTGGCCATCTGCCGGTCCATCATGGCCAGGATTTCCACATCCCCGGGCGCCCCATGGCGCCGCCGCAGAATATCCAATCCATGGCGCAGCGGCGTCAGCGGGTTGCGCAGTTCGTGGCCGAGCGTCGCGAGAAATTCATCCTTGTGGCGGGCGGCCTCGCGCAGCGCCGCGCCGCTCGCCTCCAGCTCGTCGCGCTGTAATTCGATCTGCTGGCGCTGCCGGTGGAGCTTGAAAAACACCTCGGCCTTGCTGCGCAGCACGTCCGGCTCGATCGGCTTCTGGATGAAATCCACCGCGCCTGCCTCATAGCCCCGGAAACGGCGCTGCACATCGGCGGTACCCGCAGTGATGAAGATGATCGGCACGCCGCGCGTGCGCTCATTGCCGCGCATCAGCTCGGCCAGTTCAAAGCCGGTCAGCCCCGGCATCTGCACGTCCACGAGCGCCAGCGCCACTTCGTGCCGCAGCAGGAGTTCCAGCGCCTCGTCCCCGGAACGGGCCTTCAGCAAGACGAGATCATCGCGCCGCAGCAACGCCTCAAGGGCAAGCAGGTTTTCCTCAAGGTCGTCCGCCAGCAGGTAGCAGACAGGGCTCAAGGTCCTCATCATGGCGTTCCCAGTTTTTGCAGCCAGGACGCGATTTCCGCAAGCGTTAAAACAGGGGCTTCGGGGCAGCGGGCCATCGCGGCTTCCGGCAAGGTCGCCGCGTGGGCCGCTTCCGGCCGCAAGATAACTCCATGGCCGCCCGCCCGCAAGACCGCCGCCAGGCCGTTCGCGCCGTCCTGGCTGGCGCCGGTAAGAATCAGGGCGGCGAGCTGGGAGGCATAGGCATCCGCCGCGCTCTCGAACAGCACGTCGATGGAAGGACGGGAAAAGAATATCGGCTCGTCGCCGGCAAGGGAAAGCGTTCTGTTCGCTTCCACCAGCATGTGATACCCCGGCGGCGCGAAATACACGCGGCCCCGGTGGATCGGCTCCTTGTCCTCACCCTCGGTCACCCGCAGGCGGCATTTGCCTCGGAACAGTTCGGGCAGCATGCTTTTCCGGGCCGGCGGCTGATGCACCACGATGAGCACCGCGGCGGTGAAATCCGCCGGCAGCGCGGGCAGCAGCGTCGAGAGCGCCTCCACCGCGCCGGCCGAAGCGCCGATCACCACCGCTTCCGTCATTCCGCCCGCCTCTGGTAGATTTTCTCCTCCGCCACGAATTCCGAGAACGCGCCCGCATGGGCGGAAAAGCGGATGCTCTCCTTTGCCCCGAGGCCGAGAAAACCCTTGCGGGTCAGCGAATCGCGGAACAAACCCAAGGTTCTGTCCTGCAATGTTTGGTCGAAATAAATCATCACATTCCGGCAGGAGATCAAGTGCATTTCCGCGAACACGGCGTCGGTGACCAGGCTGTGATCGGAAAACACCACGCGGTTGCGCAGGCTCTTGTCGAGCGAGGCGCGGCCATAGGCCGCGGTATAATAATCCGAAAGCGAGGATCTGCCGCCGGAGTTGCGATGGTTCTCGGTGAAGGTCTGGATCCGGTCGAGCGCGTACACGCCGGCACCGGCGCGCATCAGGGCCTCCTGGTTGATATCGGTGGCGTAAAACAGGGTGCGGTTTTCCAGCCCCTCCTCGCGGAACAGGATGACCATGGAATACAATTCCTCGCCCTCGCCGCAGCCCGCGATCCAGACCTTCAGGGAAGGATAGGTGCGCAGATGCGGTACCACCTGTTCCCGCAGCGCGCGAAAATAGGTCGGATCGCGGAACATCTCGCTCACCTGGACCGTGAGGCCGTTGAGCAGGCGAGGCAGCGTCGCCGGGTCATGCAGCAGGCTTTCCTGCATGGCCGAATAGGTGGCAAAGCCAAGCCGCTCGCGGGCCAGGCGCAGGCGCCGCTTGACGGAGGCCAGCGCATAATTGCGGAAATCGTAATGATATCGCTGATGGAGCGCCTCCAGCAACAGCCGGATTTCGAGGTCTTCCAGCTTGTCGGTCAAGCCCGGCGCCTCATCGCGGCATCCATACCTGGACCAGGGAGAGCAGTTTCTCCACATCGAGCGGCTTCGCCATGTAGTCGTTGGCGCCGGCCTCGATACAGAGCTGCTGGTCATCCGGCATCGCCTTCGCGGTGAGCATGATGATCGGCAGCCTGCGCCAGTCGGGATTCCTGCGAATCTCGCGGGTGGCTGTAAGCCCGTCCATCACCGGCATCATCACATCCATCAGCACGAGGTCGATCGGCCGGCCTTCCCGCGCGGCCGCGCGCAGAACGCCAAGCGCCTCCTGGCCGTTGCGGGCGATCTCCACCCGCACCCCATGCGGCTCCAGAATGTTTGTCAGCGCATAGACATTGCGCACATCATCCTCGACCACCAGGATGCGCCGGTTTTCCAGAGCGGCCTCGCGGCTGCGCGCCCGGCGGATCATCCGCTGCCGGTCGGGCGGCAGATCGGCCACCACCTGATGCAGGAACAGACTTACCTCGTCGAGCAGCCGCTCGGGCGATTTGGCGCCCTTGATGATGATGGATTTCGAATAGCGCCGCAGCTTCTGCTCCTCGTCGGCGGTCAGTTCCTGGCCGGTGTAAACGATCACCGGGGGGAAGGAGTATTCCTCGCTCTGGCTCAAGGTTTCCAGCAGCGAAAAGCCCGTGGCATCGGGCAGCGAAAGGTCGAGCACCATGCAGTCGAAATGCGCTTCCTTAAGCCGCGCCAGGCATTCCGCCGCAGTCCCCGCGCTCACGGTCTCAACGTCGCGCGCGCTCAAAAGCCGGGCCACCGCCTCGCGGTCCAGGCGGTCGTCCTCGACGATCAGCACGCGGCGCATGCGCTGCGATAGCTGGTCCTCCAGCCTCGCCAGCATGGCGACCAGATCCTCCCGCCGCACCGGCTTGACCAGATGGCCCACCGCGCCGAGCGCGAGCGCGGCCTCCGTGTGGTCGCTGGCCGAGACCACATGCACCGGAATATGCCGCGTTTGCACGTCCCGCTTGAGCTGGTCGAGCACGACAAGCCCGGACTGGTCCGGCAGCCCGATATCCAGAACCACCGCGCTCGGGAGGAATTGCCGTGCGAGGTCGAGCGCTTCCTCCGCATTGGCGGCCACCAGGGATTTGAAGCCCATTTCGCGGCAAAGATCGCGCAGGATCCCGGCGAAGGCCGCGTCGTCCTCGATGATCAGCAGCGCGCGGCGGGTATCCCCTTGTGGGTCGCGATCGTCCTCAAGACCGAGCGCCTGTTCGGAGGTCGGCGGAAAAGCCGGCCCGGATGGCAGCTGAGAGGGTTGCGCCAGAGAATCGGGGTTCTTCTCGGCCGGCAAGGGTTCGGTCAATGGCGGGGAAAAGGCCATGCCCGGGTCGTGTTCCTCCGGCACGATGACCGTGAAAATACTCCCTTCGCCAGGGCGGCTCCGCAATCCGATGGTTCCGCCCAGCATCCGGACGAGTTCTCGGGAGATCGAAAGTCCAAGCCCGGTGCCGCCATATTCGCGGCTGATCGTGCTATCCGCCTGATGGAACGCCTCGAACACCGCCTGCTGCTGGGCTTCCGGTATCCCCACGCCCGTATCGCTCACGCGGAATTCGACACCGCCGGCATCGGCACGGCGCAGCGTCAAGGCCACCTTCCCGGCTGCCGTGAACTTGATCGCGTTGGCGAGCAGATTTCTCAACACCTGCTGCAGGCGCTGTGCGTCGGCCGTGATGAAAACAGGCGTGCCGGGCGCGATCTCAACCTCGAATTGCAGGCCCTTTTCGCGCGCCACCGGCTCGAACAGCTCCCGCATATTGGCGGCGAGCTGCGAAAGGGACACCGGCTCCGCCCGCAGTTCGACATGCCCGGCCTCGATCTTCGAAAGATCGAGAATGTCGTTGATAAGGTTCAGCAGATCATGGCCCGAGGCCTGGATCGTCCGGGCGTATTTCACCTGTTCCGCCGTCAGGTTCCCTTGCGGATTATCGGCCAGCAGCTTCGCCAGGATCAGCGACGCGTTGAGCGGCGTGCGCAGTTCGTGCGACATGTTGGCGAGGAAATGGGATTTGTACCGGCTCGCCTGTTCCAGTTCGCGCGCCTTCAATTCCACGGCCGCGTTGGCCCGCGCCAGATCGTCTCGCTGCGCCTTGACCTGCTGCGTCGTTTCCTCAAGCTGCCCGTTGGTCTCCTCAAGCTCAAGCTGCTGCTGTTCCAGCCGCGCCTGGCTTTCCTTCAGCATCCGGCCCTGCTCTTCCAGCTCCTCGTTCGAAACCCGCAGCTCCTCGCCCTGGACCTGCAACGCCTCGGATTTTCTTTCCGTCTCCTGGAGGAGGTCGTGCAATTCGGCGCGATAGCGCGCGGCGCGCACCGCGAGCGCGATGGCCGGCGCCGTCCGTTCCAGCAGATTCAGCACACGCGCCTCCACGGCGTGGATGAAGCCCAGCTCCAAGACGGCCTGAACGTTCCCATCGGCCTCCGCCGGCTGGAGGACGAGGTGTCTCGGCCTGCCTTTCCCTAGCGCCGTGCCGAAAATGAGATAATCATCCGGCACGCCCTCAAGCAGCATCTGCCGGCGTTCCCATGCCGCCTGGCCGAGCAAGCCTTCCTTCAGGATGAACCGCTCCGGCAGTTTCGTCCCCAGCGGCACGCCATAGGTCGCGGCCAGCTGGAACTGATTTCGCTCCAGCACGAACAGCGCGGCGGCCACCGCCCCGAGATAATCGGCAAGGACGCCGAGAATGCTGCCGCCCAGCTGTTCGACATGCTGGTCGCCCAGCATGGCCATGGAAAGCCCCGCCTGCCCGGCTTGCAGCCACTCCTCCCGCTGCCGCAGCAGGGTCGCCCGGCGAACCAACCCGCCGATCATCCCGGCAAGGATAACGCCCAGCAGGCAGATCAGCAGGTTGGTCATCTGCGCCGCCTCATAGGCCCTGCTGGCCTCCGCCAGGCGCTGCCGGCGCCGCAGGGCTTCTTCCCCGCTCATCGAGGCGAGTATGGCGCGAATCGCTTCCATCTGGTCCTTGCCCCGGCCGGTATTCACCAAGGCCATGGCGGCACCGAGATTTTGCGTGCGGCGCAAGGCAA
>JAJYAF010000187.1 GCA_021779655.1 Pseudomonadota bacterium | reverse complement strand
GTCGCAACCACCGGCCCCCGCGCCGCCGCCGCCGCCGCCCGCGCCAAGCCCCACGCCGGCACCCCTGCCGCCGCCGCCGCCGCCGCAGCCGCTCCGGAAACAAACGTCCACGGCCGTGCAGCCGAAATTGCCGCTGCCGCCTTTGCCCCAGCCGCCCGCGCCGGCGCAAAGCCCCACGCATCAGCAGCACGTGACCAAGAACCCGGCGCCGCTTTCCCAGAGCGTGCTGAACACGCTGGCCAAGCTGCAAGCGCTGCAAAAGCAGACCACGCCGCCGATCGCGCATTACAACCCGGACCAGGGCGGCGCGCCAAACGGCGGCGGCAGCAACCAGAGCACCGCCAATTCCCGGCTGAGCGGCGCAGACCGCGACGCCATAGGCGCCTATGTCCGGCGCTGCTGGACGATCGATGCCGGCGCGCCCGGCGTGCAGGATTTCAGCGTTAACCTGCTGGTGCAAACGGATGCCACGGGCACCGTGCGCGCCGCGCAGGTGGCGCCGCAGGATCAGTCAAAACTCAGCGATCCGCTCTTCGCGGCCTATGCGCAGCGGGCTGTCGACGCGGTAATGAATTATCAATGCGCCACCCTGCCGCTGCCCGCTAATATGCTGGGCAACAACCAGAGCTTTATTTTCAATTTCAGACCATAAGAGGTTCCTGCATGATCTTCGGAAGCGGTTTTGTCCGAAACCTCCGGCGCCCGGCGCCATCCCGGCGCGGCGTGCTGCGCTGGGGCGCGGCCGGCCTGCTGCTGCCATCGCTCGCGCGGGCGCAATCCGCCCTGGGAGATGATTCGAGCGATACGGCAGCCGCTGCCTCGCCCGCGCCAGCGGCGGATCAGGGAACCGCGATCAACGTTTCGGGCGCGCAAAACGCGCCGATCCCCATCGCCATTCCGGTTTTCAGCGATCCTTCCGGCGCGCCTTCAGCCACGGGTGCGCAGATCACCCAGGTTGTCAACGACGATCTCGGCCATTCCGGCCTGTTCCGCGCCATCGATCCCGCGAGCTTCATTCCCAATTCCATGAGCAACGGCACGCCGGTCTGGCAGAACTGGAACATGCTGGGCGCGCAGGCGCTGGTCACCGGCGATGTCGCGGATCAGGGCAACGGCCAGTTGCGGATGGAATTCCGGCTCTGGAGCATCAGCCAGCAGAAACAGGTGCAGGGCACCGCCTACACCACCACCGCCGGCAACTGGCGCCGCATCGGGCATATCATCGCCGACGTGGTCTACCAGCAACTGATCGGCGAGCCGGGCTATTTCGATTCGCGGGTCGCCTATATTTCCGAATCCGGCCCGGTGTCCCGCCTCGTGCGGCGGCTCGCCGTCATGGATTATGACGGGGCGAACAATGTCTTCCTCACGGATGGCAGCGCCATGGCACTGTCCCCGCAATTCAATCCGACCCGCCAGCAGCTTGCCTTTGTCAGCTTCCAGAGCAACAACCCGCGCGTCTATCTCTTCGATCTGCAAAGCGGCACGCAACGCCTGGTCGGCAGTTTCGGCGAGCAGACCATCGGCCCGCGCTTCTCGCCCGATGGCAATTCGCTGCTGATGTCGGTCTCCCGAAATGGCGGGACCGCGCTGGTGAAGATGAACCTGGAAGGCGGCGACATGCAGGATCTGACCGATTACAGTTCCATCAACGTCTCGCCCTGCTACAGCCCGGACGGCTCGCAAATCGTTTTCAACTCCGACCGCGACGGCGATCAGCAGCTTTTCGTGATGAACGCCGATGGCTCCGGCGCGAAGCGGATCAGCTATGGCGATGGGCAGTACGCCGAGCCGGCCTGGTCTCCGCGTGGCGATCTCATCGCCTATACCAACTGGGGCAGCGGCAATTTCTCCATCGGCGTGATGTCGCCGGATGGCTCGGGCGAGCGGCTGCTGAGCCAGGGTTTCATCGTGGAGGGCGCGACCTTCTGCCCGAACGGCCGGGTGATCATGTTCTACCGACAAACACCGGCCGGCGCCGGTCACGATTCCCGGCTGGTCACCATCGGGATCGACGGATTCAACGAAAGGATCGCCGACACGCCGACCAATGCCACCGATCCGAGCTGGTCGCCCCTGCTTTCCTGAACAGAGGCTCGTTTTCCTGCTGAGCTTTTTTTGTTTGTAAAACCGGGCGCGCTGCCGACAGAATTGCGCCATGCCGAAGATCTCGCTGGTCCTGTTCGACATGCATGACGTGCTCTGCCGCTACGACATGCGGAAGCGCCTTGCGGGGCTCTTCCGTTTATCCGGCAGGCCGCCCGGGGAAATCCACGCCGCCATCTGGGAATCCGGGTTCGAGGGCGAGGCGGATGCCGGACGGCTGGATGCGCCAGCGTATCTGAATGGTTTCGGCCAGCGGCTTGGCTACCCGATCACGCTGGACGAATGGCTGAAAAACCGCAAGCGCGCGATAACACCCATGCCGGAAGTGCTCGGCATCATGGCGGCCCTGCGCGGCAAGGCCAGGGTTGCGGTGCTGACCAACAACCATACGCTCGTGCGCGAGCATCTGCGCTTCCTGTTTCCGGAGCTGGCAGCGCTTTGCGGCGAGCAATTCTACGTCTCGGCGCAGTTCGGCGCGGTGAAGCCCGGCGCACAGGTTTATCAGCGCTGTATCGCGGCGGCGGGGGCGTCGCCGGATGAAACCCTGTTCATTGACGATTCGAAGAAGAATGTGGAGGGGGCCGTGGCCGCCGGGCTGCACGGCCATGTCTTCACCGACGCCGTGGCGCTCCGCGCGGCTCTTGCGGCCTTCGGCCTGGCGTAATACCGGTCAGCCTTGAGGCTGACCGGTCGCGCGCGGGGATGGCGGGACGGCCCGACCGCAGGGGATCGCGGGCTTCAGGCCGCCGCCAGCTTGGCCTCGGCATATTCGTAATTGGCGATCTTATCCATCCAGTTGGTGATGTAATCCGGCCGGCGGTTGCGGAAATCCAGATAATAGCTGTGTTCCCATACATCGATGCCCAAGAGCGCCTTGCCTTCCCCGGTCGCCAGCGGGTTGCTCCCGTTCGGGGTCTTGGTCACTTTGAGCTTGCCGTCAGAGGCCATGATCAGCCAGGCCCAGCCGGAGCCGAACTGGCCGATGCCGGCCTGCTTGAACGCATCCTTGAACTGGGCAACGCCGCCGAAATCCTCGGTGAGCTTCTTCTCAAGCTTCGGTGGCATTTTGCCGCCGGATTTGGGGCACATGTTCTGCCAGAACATGATATGGTTCCAGTGCTGTCCGGCGTTGTTGAACACCGGGGCGAGGTCCGGCTTGTTGTAGGAAAGGTGAATGATTTCCTCGAGCGTCTTGCCCTGGAGATCAGGATTTTTTTCAACGAAGCCGTTCAGCGCCGTGACATAGGCCTGGTGGTGCTTGCCATGGTGCAGTTCCAGCGTCTCCTGCTGCATGCCCCGTTCGGCCAGGGCCGAAGTGGCATAGGGAAGGGCGGGTAGTTCAAAGGCCATGACGATCTCCTGTTCGGTTCAGTCTTTCAGCATCGAGAGTAGCTATGGACTGGCGACGATATCGTCAAGCGCTGCCCGGCGGGCGTTCAGAAAGCGTTCTTGCTGAAGATTTCCCGTGTCAGCGTAAGCAGCAGGATCTTGCAATCGAGACGGAAGGACCAGCCGCGAATATATTCCAGATCGAGTCGCAGGCGCTGGCGCAAATCCTCAAGCCTTGCCAGCTCGCCCCGCTGGCCGTTCACCTGCGCCCATCCGGTGATGCCCGGCTTGACACTATAACGCAGCAGGTAGTCGCCGCCGGCGAGGTTCGGCAAAGCGCCTTCCACGCGCATATTGGGCGCATGCGGGCGCGGCCCCACCAGCGACATCTCGCCCCGCAACACATTCAGCAGTTGCGGCAGTTCGTCGAGACTGAGCCGGCGAAGCCATCTGCCGACCGGGGTGACGCGCGGGTCATTCCGCGAGGTCTGCCGCAGGGCTTCCGGGTCCGCGAGATGGGTGTACATCGAGCGGAACTTGATAAGTGTGAAGCTGCGGTTATGCAGCCCACGGCGCGGTTGCAGGAAGAATACCGGCCCCGGTGAATCGAGCTTGATCAGCAGCGCGATCAGCAGCAGCAGCGGCGCGAGAAACGCCAGCGCCAGCGCGGCGATGCCGTAATCCAGCGCCTTTTTGGCGGGCGCGTGGACGACGGGACTCTGCAACATGGCAGCCTGGTCGTAAAACACCTGGCTCATGCGGGTTGCCCCTGCCGTGCGGCGATATTCGGCTGTGCGGGTAGAGATGCGTTGCATTCGATGATTGCTCATTGTGTCGGCGACCGACGCGCTGGTTTTGATGAAGAGAGAAAGCGGCACTGGCGGGCGGTCTTGAGCGAGAATTTCAGGGGGATTGCCTGAATCGCCGCGAAGCCGCCCTGGGAGTACCGGGTTAACAAAACATTAAATAAATTCATTCCCGCAATCGTCATCCAAAAGCTTTGGTTAACCTTTATTCCGGTGTTTTACCGTACAACTTGGCCCGCCGCGGGCACAGGCCGATGAACGAGTGCGTTCCTACAAAGGACCCCCTCCCCGGTCAAGATAAATTTTCATGCATATTATAAAATTTTATACAAATTTCCGAAATCGTTCGAAACGACTCAGGGCAGCCCGCC
This sequence comes from Pseudomonadota bacterium, assembly GCA_021779655.1. The sequence goes on along the minus strand of JAJYAF010000187.1, from coordinate 805 downwards.
TCTGCAATGCTTCCCAAACAGAGCTTCAGCGTACGATCGGTTCAGCCTGACGTTTGGACACCTCAGAGACTGTCCGGCTTGCCCTTTGCGGGGCGGAGCAGGAACTCGCGCCCGATCTTCACCATCGGCTGGTTGTCATAGGCAACGATATCCGCCGTGGCATAGGTCTCCGACCAGTTCTCCGGAATGAAGCTGCCCGTCCCCACCGTGTCGATCGGCGCCTGGGCGTCGGCCATCACGCTGCATTTCTCAACGCCGAATCCAGAACTGGCGACGATCTGCACCCGGGGAAATCCGGCCGCGTTCAGGGTCTCGCGCATAAGCCAGATGGCGGCCGCGGAAACCCCGGTGCCGATCAGGTAGCGAAGCTCCGTCTGGCTGCGATAGCGCCGCAGCGCGCTGGGCGCGTGCCGCTCCAGCACCGCGTAGCTCTCCTGCGGGTCGAGCCCTTCCAGAAACCGGCCGCCATGCGTGTCCAGCCGCACCGCCAGCCGGCCCTGCCCCGCCATTTCCGCAAACCGGCGGCACACGGCGAGGGCGTCGGTAATCTCCTTGCCGAAGTAATCGACCAGGACGGTCAGGTTTTCATCCGGAAAGGTTTCCACGAACATCTCGGCGGCGCGTAGCGTGGAGCCGGCATAGCCGATCAGCGCATGCGGCATCGTGCCGTAGCCGCAGGGCGCGCCGAAATAATGCGCCGTCCAGTCGGTGGCGTTGCCGATGAATCCCCGCGCCCCCTCCCGCCGCGCCGCGCGCGAGCCGACGGAGGCCGCATAGGCCATCATCTCCTGCATCTCGGCGCCTG
>JAJYAF010000186.1 GCA_021779655.1 Pseudomonadota bacterium | reverse complement strand
CCGATCTGAAATCATCCGGGCGATCGGAGCGCTCTGCAAGGCGCTGCATATCGATGCGCTTGCGGAAGGCGTTGAGACGCCGGAACAGCTCGCCCAAGTGGTGGCGGCGAATTTCACGGAGGTGCAAGGCCACGTGTTCGCCGAGGCAGTGCCACCCAAAAAGATCGCGGGCTTGCTGCTGCGGACTGACATGATACGCAACAGGCTTGATCTCCCATGTCATCGCGCTGCCACGACATCGACGCTGCAATAAGCCGTAGCAGGCCGGCGCCCCAGCAGTCCACATAGCGGTTGCCAACCAGCGGCATGTCGCGTTGAACCGTAGATGCGTGCGCGTGAGGCCGGCCGAAAATTTTTCCCTGTTCTCGGGCAGGTAGAGAGCGCGGACGGAACGAGATTACAAATCCCGACCTTCACGGAACAAGGACGGCGGCGCCGGACAGGCGTCCCTGGCGAAGATCGTCCAGCGCCTCATTCGCATGGTCCAGCGGATATGGAACGGTTGTGGTCACGACAGGGATTTTCGGCGCCAGAGCCAGAAATTCCTCCGCATCCTGCCGGGTGAGATTGGCGACCGAGCGGACCACCCTCTCACCCCAGAGAATATCATAGGGAAAGGAGGGAATGTCGCTCATGTGGATGCCGCCGCATACCGCGACACCGCCAGGCGCAAGCGCGCGCAGTGCGGCGGGCACCAGATCGCCCACAGGAGCGAAGATCAGCGCCGCGTCCAGCGGCTCGGGCGGCTGCTCATCCGAGCCGCCGACCCAGCCATGCGTGATCTTCCGGGCGAAATCCTGCGCCTGCTGGTCGCCCGGCCGGGTGAACGCGAAAATTTCCTGCCCCCGATACAGCGCCACCTGGGCAGCAATATGCGCCGCCGCCCCGAAACCATAGATCCCAAGCCGCTTCGCATCGCCCGCCATACGCAAAGTGCGGTAGCCGATCAGTCCCGCGCAAAGCAGGGGTGCTGCCGCGATATCCGGGAAGCCATCCGGTATCGGGAAGCAATAGCGCGCATCCGCGACGGCTTGTTCCGCATAGCCGCCATCGATGTCATAGCCGGTGAATTTGGCACGGGCGCAGAGATTTTCCCGCCCGCTTTGGCAATACACGCAGGTTCCGCAAGTCCACCCCAGCCATGGCACGCCGACACGCATTCCCGGGCGAAGATGCTCGACGCCTGCCCCGGCCGCCAAGACGCGGCCCACGATCTCATGCCCTGGAATGACATGCGGCTTCGGGTGCGGCAGGTCGCCATCGACAACATGCAGATCCGTGCGGCATACGCCGCAGGCGCAAACTTGCACCAGAACCTGTCCCGGACCGGCCGCGGGCGCGTCGCATTGCCTGGGTTGCAGTTTCCGGCCAGCCCCATCGAAGACCATGGCGCGCATCACGGGTTAATTCCCGCGATGCGCCATGACGCGCACGATATCAGCACGGCTGACGATGCCGACCACCTGGTCTCCGCGCATCACCGGCACGCGCTTGATTTTATGGGCTGTCAGCAGATCGCTGATCTCTTCGATATCGGTGTCTTCCGTGACCGTGACGACGGTTCTCTTCATTACATCGGCCGCCGTGTGATGCTCGGATGCGATATATTCCAGGAACTCGGGCGCCAGACGTTCGCCTTCGGCCAGTAGATTGAGCCACCATTCGCGCTTGCTCCGGGTCTTCGCGCTGAATGGCATCAGCAGATCGCCCTCGCTAACGATCCCGACCAGCTTGCCTGCGCCGTCGATGACGGGAACCGCGCTTATCCCCTTTTGGTAAAGCAATTTCGCGACCTCGCGAATGCCGGCTTCCGGCTTCACGGAAATAACGTTCCGGGACATGATGTCTGCCGCGGTGCAGGCCATGGCAATTATTCTTCCTTCCAATATCGGTCTGTAACTTCCATAACATGCGCCGCGGCGAAGCGCTAACGCGACACCGGCCGAACTCCTCACCAGTGGTTCATCACCACGGCAGGCCGGAAAATCATGCCGGCGAATCTCAGGCTCTTTGAGATGCGGCGGCGACATCGGCAAGCTGCGAGAGTATGGAACCTTTACCCGGCGAATAGGCGCCGCCGAAAATCGCCGAGCCGGCCGTGAAGGCGTCAGCCCCCCGCGCGGCGATGGCGGCGATCCGCTCGGCGGAATCGATGCTGCCGGCAACGATCAGCCGCCCCTGCCCCAGCCCGCGCCGGGCCGCTTCCACCAGACGGAGCGGAGAATCCCGGATGGCGCGATAGGCGAGCAGATCCGCGCCGGCGCAGCCCTTGGCCATGAAAGCGCGGCACTGCTTCTCAACCTGCGCGGCAGTACCGTCGAGCCGGGTGGGATGGCCGACCGGACTGCCGGGAAAAGGATAATATCGAACCCCGGTGCCGCGAATGATCTCCAGCGTGGCGTCGACCTCGGTACCGCCCAGCAGATGATCCACGCGCAAGGCCACCGCCGCCCGCGCCGAATTACGCGCGGCTTCCGGCGTCGTGCTCACGACCTCCATATACGTGCTCGCCCCCATGTCCCGGAGCAAATCCACCAGCCGGCCCAATGTTGGAAGGTCCACGCCCACGTCCTTGAAACCAATATGGGCGAGACGCAGCGGCCGGATCAGTTCACAAAATTCCAGACAATCGGTGATGGTCCGATCGCCGCGTGTCAACATAAAGATGAAATCCATATGCGGACCCCTTCACGCTCCCGCCACCGCCCCGATGGGCAGGATTTCGGGTCAATCGCCCTCAGTTCGCGGCTCCTGGAGAGCTGGCGATCGGCCGAATGAAAGCGAAGACGGCCTGCTTATAGCCGCCATGTGTTGAGCCACGCAACCATGTGTTGCAAGACAATCAGTTTTTTACGGCGACGCGTGCCAATTTGCGGCAAATACAACATTTTGCGTCGCATTTCAGTTTGAAACCCATCCGCATTCCCGCCCCATCTGTGACACTGAGCGAAACAGCCCTATGTCGAGTTTGGGCCGGGAGCGGAATGGCTGGACGCCGGCGCCCAATTCCATTGTGGCTTTTTGCCTTCACGTTGCGAGTCCGGTATTCTATCAAAGTGGTTTTCGGGAAAGGAGCCACGCGAAAGAGAATGAGCAAGCATCTCTCCCGCCTGTCCAAGGCCGAACGGCATGCGCGGATCGTCACGGAGCTTGCCGCCGTTCCGTCCCTGCGGGTCAACAAGCTTTCCGAACATCTCTCCGTCTCAACCGAGACGGTCCGCCGCGACCTCGCCGAACTCGCTGAGACAGGGCTGATCAATCGCACCTATGGCGGTGCCGTCCGCTCGATTCCGGCGGAACCGGCCGTGGCCGTGCGGGAAGGGTTGATGGTGGCGGAACGCGAAAGGATTGCCGAAACGGCGGTGCAACTGATGGCGCCGAACGACATTCTGATGATCGGCGGTGGCGCGACCACCCTGCACGTTGCCCGCCGCCTGGCCGCCGTTTTGAACGATCTGACAATCATTACCCATGCGTTTTCAATCGCCACCGCCATTGCGGCCAATCCCACCCATAAGGTGATCATGCTGCCCGGCCAGTATGACGGCCGGGAAGGGGTGATTTATGGACCGGAGACGATCGACGCGCTGCATCGTCTTCATGCCAACAAGGCATTCCTCGGCGCGAGCGGGCTTACGATGGAAGGCCCGAACGATGCCGGCATCGGCCCCGGCATGACCTTCGGGATGATGATGCGGCGGGCCGCGCATACCATCATCGTGGCCGATCACACGAAGTTCGACCGTCCATCGCTGATGGTGTACGGTGAATGGTCCCCTTCTGTCACGCTGATCGCGGATACCCGCCCGAAGGGGCGCCTGGCCACGGCGCTGCTGCAAGCGGGCACGAATGTGGTCGAGGCGCAAAGCGCCGAGACCACGTCCGAGGTCTAGTCGTTACGGGCCCAGCCATGGCCATGAACCAGACCTTCATCGTAGCCGTCGTGATTGAGGAAGCGGTGCTGTTCTCTGGCTTCGTCACTGAAGGATGCCCAGCGCGGCATGCCACCCCCGGCGGCGCCACCACCCGGCTCCGCATCGGCACGTCCGGGCGAGAGGGCAGAGAAACCTGAAAGCAGTTCGGACATATTCGGCATTGTACGATCTCCTTAACGCACGGGTTCCACGCGGATCAGTGCGGCTGTAAAGTAATTTACAAATCTCGCCGTGTTTGTCACGGTGATAATCCCCGGAAATCCAGGAATACTGTAAATAGATTTACAAATTGCCTTTACAGCGTGTAAATAGTTTACTAGAATGACCCCATGGCAAAACCCCTTATCGGCGCGACACTTCGGCGGCTGCGGGGCGCGCAGGGTCTCAGCCAGCAGGCCCTGGCGCAAAAGCTCGGCATTTCGACGAGCTATCTCAATCTGATCGAGCATGACCAGCGTTCGGTCACCGCCAATCTGTTGTTCAAGCTGACGAAAATTCTCGAAGTCGATCTCGATTCCCTGTCTGGAGACCAGGAGCGGGATTATGAGATCAAACTGCGTGAAGTTTTTGCCGATCCCATGCTCGGCATCGAACCCGTACCCGAATCGGAGACGCGCACTATTGCCGCCGCGGCACCGAATGCCGTTCGCGCCGTGCTGGCGCTCCACCGCGCCTGGGCCGGTGCGCGGGAAGATTCCGATGGCATCACGCTTCCCTCGGGCCGCAGGATCCTGCTGCCGAACGAGGAGGTACGTGATTTCTTCCATGCTCATGCCAACCATTTCCCGGCGCTTGAACAAGCGGCGGAGGAGATCAGCAACAATCTGCAATCGGCCGTGCTTGGCACCAACCATGCGCTGGCGGAACGCCTGCGGCAGAAGCATGGCCTGGTGGTGATCGTGCGGCCGCAACCGGGCAGTCTCCGGATATACGATCCCAAGGCAAGACTGCTGACCCTCTCGGAGACAATCTCACGCGAAAGCCGGGGTTTTCAGATGGCGTTCCAACTGGCGCTTCTGGAAAGCCGCGAGGTCGTGGAGGCGATGGTGACGGCGGCGGCGCCAAGCTCGCCGGATGCCGCGGAACTGCTGCGCGTCGGGCTGTTGAACTATATCGCGGGCGCCATCATCATGCCCTATGAACCGTTCCTCGCTTCCGCGCGGGAAGGTCGTTACGATGTCGATTTTCTGGCATCGCGCTTCGGCGTGAGTTACGAACAGGCCTGCCACCGCCTCTCCACCCTGCAGCGCCCCGGCGCGCGCGGCGTGCCGTTTTTCTTCTTGCGCGTCGATCCCGCCGGCAATGTCAGCAAGCGGTTTTCCGCCGCCGGCTTTCCCTTCATGCGCTTCGGCGGCACGTGTCCGCGCTGGATCGTCCATTCCGCCTTCGGCACGCCCGGTATCACCCGCGTGCAAGTCGCCCAGCTGCCGGATCAGCAGACATTCCTTTGTTTCGCGCGCGCCATAACGGGCCGGGCGGCACGC
>JAJYAF010000185.1 GCA_021779655.1 Pseudomonadota bacterium | reverse complement strand
CAAGTCCCTCAACCGGATGACCAGCCTCGGCATGCCGCTCTCCGTCCGGATCAAGTAACCTCCGCCCAGACAGGGCCAAAACCGTCTCATTCTTGATTCATGCAACAACGCCCTGTTTACATAGAAAATCCTCTCGGAGAACTCGAGACGGGTCAGTCCGCTTACAATGTTTAGTTGTCCTTTCTCAATTGCTTTGTATTGGCGCGTGAGGTTATCCGTGCAACCGGCCGGGCGGCATAGGTCCGGCAGATCCTATCCTTTCGATCTAAACTCTACCCATTTCGAATGCTTTGGCCGATTTGCGATTAGAATACGATAAGGGCCAAAATGCAAGATAGGGGCGCTTCTCGTGACATTCGGCCGGCTGCATGCTTTCTCTCGAAGAGACGACTGAGGAAGAGCAAAGTGAAGACTACTGACCTGATTGATCGTGTCATGAGTGAAGCTGGCATAGACAAGGCTGCGGCAAAGAAAGCCGTCGAGACGGTGTTCTCCATGATCGTTGACGCCGCTAAGAGGGGCGAGGAATCCAATTTCCCTGGGTTCGGCAAATTCAAGGTGAAAGATAGTCCGGCGCGGCCGGGGCGGAATCCGGCAACAGGTGAAGCCATAGAGATCGCGGCGTCTCGCAAACTCGGCTTCACCCCGGCGAAACCAGTAAAGGACGCACTCACCGGCTGAGCTTTCAGAGGGAGAAAGTACGAGCTAAAGCACGGCCAGTTCGCTCGACTCAATGTTGGATATAGGAGTTACGGCCATGGTCCGTCCCACCAAAGCAGGCAAGACGACAAAACCACCGACCACCCGTCGCAAATCGGGCCAGTCAGTGAAAACAACGAACACCACCCTCAAAACGGCACCGGCCACTACTGCCCGAAAGACGGTTACAACAGCTGCGCCCACAGCAGGACGCGGTTCTGGCCGTTCGGCTGCCGCCAAGGCCATAAACAAGGTTGCCAAGACTGTCGCCAAGCGCACGCCGGCGGCGAATCAGACACAGACACCGAAGGCCGCGCGCACTGCCGCCGGCAAAAGGGATTTGCACGCCCAAATCGAAAAGCTTGAACAAACCGTCGCCACTTACAGAGCCAAAAGCCGGGAGAGCAACCGGGCGGCAAAAGTCGCCGCCGCCCGGATCGCCGAGCTGGAAAGCCAAGTGAAGGAATTGCAGCGCGCATCGACCGTACAAGCTGAGTCGGCCGGTGCTGAACGGAAAGCAGACGGGCATGGCAACCGGCGCAGCCGGGAGATTGACCCTGGTGATGCAGTTCCCCCAGCCGTGGCAGTGCAGGAACCCGCACCGCTTGATCTCGAGGCGGAAACAGCGCTGGATAACCTGGAGGAACATCTCGCCGACAAATAATTTACCCGCGGGCAGTCGATGCAGCGGCGGTGGAGCGGATCGCTGCTGCTGCCCGTCATAGCGAAACCATAATTTTCATACGGGCGAGGAAGGGTCACCGCACCGGAACGGGCGCTGTGCACCGCTCATTCTAAGCCGGTGCGCCACGTCCTCGGCGGCGGTCACTTGTCGTCACAAACAAGAATATTTTCTTGAGAATTCATGTTTGGCAGAAGTCATGGGCGGACCACGCCCAAATCTTCCGGTAGTTCTACCCCCGATTACGGCGATACTGAGCTTTGTGCGCGCGAAATTGCGGTCGAGCGGTTTTATGCGTTAGATTTGGCTTATGTTGTCGAAAAACGAAAGGTCGGCGCCTGAAGTAACTGCGGAAACGACAGCGCTGCGGGTTTTGCATGAGACCTTCGGACTCCCCCATTTTCGGGGGGAGCAGGAGAACATCATCAACCATTTGATCGCTGGCGAGGATGCGATCGTGTTGATGCCCACAGGGGGAGGGAAATCGCTCTGCTATCAAATTCCCGCCCTTTGTCGCCCGGGGGTCGGTTTGGTCGTTTTCCATTCCAGTGGCCAGCCAAAGCGCCGCTTCCCAGCATGGATGCATGGAACCGCGACCCTTCTTCGTCGCCAAACGCCAGAATCTCGATCGCGAAAGGCAAGCGGCGGCCTTGCTTATGCAGCGCCTCAACACAGCCAAGCCCGATCATCACCCCCAGTGTGCCGTCAAACGCGCCAGCATCGCGCACGCTGTCGATATGCGAGCCGATGAGCAGCGTCGTCTTGGCCCCTGGATCCGCCGCCTCGTAACGGCCAATCAGCGTGCCAGCCGCATCCAGCCGCACCGTCATGCCGGCTTCCGCCATCCAGCCACTCAAGCAATCCAGCGCCGCCCGATGCGCTGTCGTGAGATAACGCCGCGTCAGCCCGGCCGCATCCTCGCTAAAAGGTGGCATCCGCCAGGCGAGACACCGCGCCACTGCCTGCGCACCGATCGACACTCCCCCTGCTTCTGCGTTCACTTCGTTCCCACCCGCGCATGCAGCACGGCTTCATCCTGAATGGCGGCTGCCGCCGCGTCCAGGCAATCTACATAATCCAGCACGGGTCTCAACCGGGCCGCGTATCCGGCCAGCGCGACCCCACCCAGTATGGCCGCCTCCGCCCCCGCTTTGGCAGCGTCCTTGGCCAATGCATTCAGCTTTTTAGCCATCGCATCTTGATCGCGCAAAGCATCCAGCCCGCTGCCATTCAGTGCGAACACCTCGACGCAATGCGCCTGCGCGCCCAGCAGCAGAACCGTCTCCTCCAGCATCCTCACCCAGGGACGTCCCACGGTGAGGATGGCGAATTTTCGTCCAGCTGCCGCTGCCCGTAGTATCGCTGTTTCGGCGAGGCCGATCACCTTCACGCTGGCCACTTCCCGCAGAGCCTCCAGCCCCGGATCGCCGAAACAGGCCAGCAGCACCGCGTCATGCGGCGCGCTAAACGCCTCATACCCCATCAAAGCCGCATGGGCCGCCACCGCAAAGGAGGCCCGGCTGGCCACCACCGGTGCGCCGAAGGGCGCCGTCATCTCCAGCACCGCCACCGCCGACCCCAGTCGCTCCCGCAGCGCGGCCGCCGCCAATGCCGTCATCCGCGCTGACGTATTGGGGTTCAGCAGCAGCAGCCGGAAGGGGTCAGCCTTGTGCATCGGTACCCATTTTATCCAGCCAGTGCCGCGCGATCTCATCCCGCCGCGCGATCCATCCACCGCCGCGCTGCGTGATATGTTGCAAGATGGTCCGCAACGCGCCAATTCGCGCCGCCCGGCCGATGATCCGTAAATGCAGCCCGATCGACATCATGCGAGGCATGTCAGCACCTTCCTCCCAGAGCCGGTCATAGGCATCAATCACATAGCCCGCGAAATCCGCGGCGGTGACAAAGCGTTGCGAGCCGTGAAAATTCATATCGTTGGTGTCGAAACTATAAGGCAGCACCAAATGCCGTCGCCCCTCCACCTGCAGAAAAAACGGCAGCTCGTCGCAATAGGCGTCGCTGTCGTACAAAAAACCGCCATGCTCCAGCAGCAGCCGGCGGGTATTCACCGAGGGGGCGGAGCGTGTGTGCCAGCCGATGGGGGTAATGCCGCTCGCCGCTTGGATCGCCCGTACGGCGCGGGCGATGGCGATGCGCTCATGCGCCTCACTCATGCCCACATGGCGTTCCCAGCGCCAGCCATGGCAGGCAAGTTCATGCCCGCGCGCGGCCGCATCCTGGGCCAGCCAGGGCGAGCGCTCAATGGCGCGGCCGCAAATGTTCATCGTCGCTGGTGCGTTATGGCGGCCCAGCTCCTCCATTACCCGCCAATAGCCGATGCGGGTGCCGAATTCATAATGCGAATCATGGCAAGGATCGGGCTGGCGGCCAACATCTTCAATGCTCTCATGGACACCCTCGTTGCGCTCATCGCCATCGGTGACGGAAAGCTCAGCCCCTTCTTCCACATTGACGACAAAGGACACCGCGACCCGGGCACCTCCCGGCCATTCGATATGTGGCGGAGTGGCGCCGTAACCTTTGAAATCTCGCTGTTGTGAGTAGTCTCGCATGACGTATCCCTGACAGAAGAGGCCGGCCGCAAAAAAAATGCAGCCGGCCCGTCGATTTTGGATTTGGGCGGCTTCAACCGGTCACAGGGTTCAGAAGAAGATATGGGTCTTCAACCCCACGACCAGTGCATTGCGATACGTGCTCGTGGCGCCCGGATGAATAATATATTGTATATCCGGCATGATGCTGATCCCGCGATAGGCGGCGATATCGTAATTCATTTCCAGAATCTCCTCGTTGCCCTGCACACCGGTAGCGCCGCCGGAATAGGGCAGGTCGTATTGGGCTTCCAGCTTCTCAGCGGCGGCCAGTTGGCTGCTAACATTGATGTAGGTGAACATCATGCCAGCAGTATCGTTAGGACGAGAGGGGAACAATCCCTTATCCAGCAGGGCGGCAAAAGCGGAGTTCTGGAACAGGGAGACATCGCTGCTGGTATGCTCATACCCGCCCAGCAGGATCAGCCCGTTATCGTCGCCGGGCCCGTGACGCTGCAGCATCTGGTCCGCCAGCACATAGAAGGCGGTCGCGCCATGGTCCTGGCGCGGCGGCAGGCCGGTGAGGACCGCCGGATTGCCGTTTTCGTCGTAATAATAATCCGGCGCGTCGGCTGTGCTGTGGATCACGCCGATCTTGTAATGGCCTGGCAGCTTGTCGGGGCCGAAACTCGGCGTGTAGCCGATTTCCACCGGAACCGTCACGCCATCCGCTCCGTCGGTCGACCAGTCAAAGCCGGAGCGGCCGCCATCGGCGGGGTTATCCTCATACAGCCCGGCCATGACATAGAATTGCGGCGAAGGGCTGATGCGCATCCGTCCGGCCCAAGTGGCGACCGGAAACGGCGTGACGCCGGGGGTTGCGGAGATCGCCCGGGGGTCGCCGCAAAGCGCGCCGGTCATGAAATCGCAGTAAAGCGGCGATGAATCGAAATCGAGCTGGATAGGCATACGGCCGGCGGTGATATCCACCGCATTGCCGGCCAGTTTCTCTTCGCTGAATAAGAAGGCCAGTCGCGCGGCCTCATTGAAGCTGCCATAAATATCCTGCAGTTGGATCACATTGTCGCCGGTATAGTCGGCCGAAACATTGCGCCCGGCCCGGCTGATGACCACCATATGGGTGGAGAAACCAGGGATACCCGCAAGTTTCGACCAGTCGATATCCGCAGAAAAACCGATCTGTTGAGCGTAGTCGAAACCCTGCCGCATGCCCCCGCTCACATCGCCGGCCGTCTGAGTTATGAAATCCAGATTGATGTTCACACCATGGTCGGCGAGCACCGGCCGCACCAGCCCCCAGCTGCCGAACAGATCGCTGCTATACGGGTCCGCCGACTGCGCGAAGGATGCCGCCGGCACGGCAGCCAGCCCCAGGACAAGGCCGCAGCCGAACAGAGCCCTATGCCGCAAGCGTCCACGTACGTCCTTTTGAGAAGAATTTATTATGCCCCAGCCACCCATACCACTCTCCTGTTGTTGCC
>JAJYAF010000184.1 GCA_021779655.1 Pseudomonadota bacterium | reverse complement strand
GCTGGAAAAACTGGCGGCGGAGCGCGCCATGCTGGAGGAGCGGCTCGGGCAGCCCGGCATGTACCTCCCCGCCCGGGCCGGGGAGCTGGGCCGCATTCACCAGCGCCTGGCCGGCCTGCGGCGCGAGGTGGAAACGGCGGAGCAGGAATGGCTTGCCGCGGAAACCGCGCTGGAAGCCGACTGACCGCGCGGAGGGCATGATCACGCCACGGGGCGCGCCCGCGGGATGCGGCGGCGATCCGTGCAAGGGCATAAGTCTGCCGCAAAAACAGTCTCCCGCCGGCATGCCGGCCTCCGTTCAAAGGCATCGTCCGCAATTATCGCCCCGTGGCTTGGCGGCGCGCGAAAACCGTGCTAAGCGCCGCCACGGAGTCAACATTTCATGTCTTTGTCTCGAAGCCACGGAAAGCAGGCCGTGTCCTCTTCCCCAACCCACCCAAGATGCAGGAAAGTGAAACGTAGAAATGACCGAAATCGCCGACAAAGTTAAGAAGATCGTTGTCGAGCATCTGGGCGTTGACGAAGCCAAGGTTACCCCCGACGCCTCCTTCATCGACGATCTGGGCGCCGACAGTCTCGATACGGTCGAACTCGTCATGGCCTTCGAGGAGGCTTTCGGGGTCGAGATCCCGGAGGACGCGGCGGAGAAGATCACCACCGTGAAGGACGCGATCGACTACATCGAAAAACAGAAGGCCGAGTAACGGCCTACCTTAATCAGGTCCAGGAGAATATGATGCGTCGCGTGGTCGTCACCGGCATGGGCATCGTCAGTCCGCTGGGGATTGGCGTCGAGCATGTGTGGAAGCGCCTGATTGCCGGGGAATCCGGAATTCGGGCGATTCAGTCCTTCGATACGACGGAACTCGCCGCCAAGGTCGCGGGACAGGTTCCATCCGGCGTCAGGGCGGATGGCGGGCTTGATCTCGCCGAATGGATTCCGGCCAAGGAAATCAAGAAGATGGACCGCTTCATCCATCTCGGGTTCGTGGCCGCCTGCGAGGCGATGGAGGATTCCGGCTGGAGCGCCGCTTCCGACGAGGAAAGCTGCCGGGCCGGCGTGATGATCGGCTCCGGTATCGGCGGACTCCAGGCGATCTATGAGGGCTCGGTGCTGGTGCATGAAGGCAAGGCGCGGCGGCTTTCGCCGTTCTTCATCCCCTCGGCGCTGATCAACCTCATCTCCGGCCATGTCTCGATCAAATACGGACTGAAAGGTCCGAACCACGCGGTGGTTACCGCCTGCGCCACCGGCGCGCACGCCATCGGCGACGCGGCGCGGCTGATCGCCCTGGGCGATGCCGATCTGATGCTGGCCGGCGGTTCGGAAGCCGCGGTCAACCCGCTGGGCATCGCCGGGTTCTGCGCCTCGCGCGCGCTTTCCACCAATTACAACGACCGGCCGGCCGAAGCCTCCCGCCCCTGGGACAAGGACCGCGACGGCTTCGTGATGGGCGAGGGCGCGGGCGTCGTGGTCCTGGAGGAATACGGGCAGGCCCGGGCGCGGGGCGCCAAGATCTACGCCGAGATCATCGGCTACGGCATGTCGGGCGACGCGTACCATATCACCGCCCCGGCCGAGCATCACGAGGGCGCCTTCCGCGCCATGAAGGCGGCCTTCAAGTCGAGCGGCATCGCCCCGGCGGACGTGCAGTATGTCAACGCCCACGGCACCTCCACCCCCATGGGCGACGATCTGGAACTGGAAGCGGTGGAAAACCTCTTCGGAGACGCGGCCAAGGGGATTGCCATGTCCTCCACCAAATCCGCCACCGGCCACCTGCTGGGCGCCGCCGGGGCGGTGGAGGCGATCTTCTCCATTCTCGCCATCCGCGACGGCATCGCCCCGCCGACGCTCAACCTGCACGAGCCGAGCCAGCCCAGCGTGATCGACCGCGTGGCGCTCGCCGCCCAGAAACGCAGGATCGATGTCGCGCTCTCCAACAGCTTCGGCTTCGGCGGCACCAATGCCTGCGTGCTGTTCAGGAAGGCCGCCTGAGAAAGCGGCTTCCCGGCGCGCTCCGGCCGCGCCTTCCTCGCGGGGGCTGACCGCGTGAGGGCTGGCCGCGTGGGGGCTGGCCGCGTGGGGTTGCGCAGCCGGTTCGTCCTGCTGCTTTGCGCCGTGGTTCTGCTCGCCCAGCTCGGCCGCATGGGGTTGCGCGAGCTTTATTACGCCCCCGGCCCGCTGCCGCTGACCCGCGACGTTGTCGTTCCGCCCGGCGGCACGGCTGCGGCCGCGCTGACGCTGAGGCAGGATGGGGTGATTTCCTACCCCCCGATCTTTCGCATCGCCGCCTGGCTCACCCGCCGCCAGGGTCCGATCCGCGCCGGAGAGTTCACCGTCCCGGCCCATGCCTCGCTTTGGCAGGTGCTGTTCATCCTGCGTTTCGCCCCGCCGGTGGAGCACAGGGTCACGATTCCCGAGGGCCTCACGGCCGTGCAGATCGCCCATATCCTGAACGCCGCCGCCGCCGCCGATGGCAGTGTCGCGCCGCCGCCGGAGGGCAGCATCCTGCCGCAGACCTATGACTACGTGCTCGGCACCCCGCGCCCGCAGATCCTGGCCCGCGCCGCCATGGCGCTGCAGGCCGCCCTGGGTCCGGCCTGGGCGGGGCGCGACCCTTCCGTTCCGCTCGCCTCGGCGCGGCAGGCTGTCATTCTCGCCTCGATCGTGCAGGTGGAAACGCCGCTGCCCGCGGAACTGCCGAAGATCGCCGCGGTGTATGAAAACCGCCTGGCGCGCGGCATGCGGCTGCAGGCGGACCCCACGGTGATCTATGCCGCGAGCCATGGCGCCGCCGCCGCCGGCCGGGCGATCGGCCGCGCCGACCTTGCAAGCCCCTCGCCCTACAACACCTATGTCAATTCCGGCCTGCCGCCCGGCCCCATCTGCGCGCCGGGGCTGGCCGCCATTCAGGCGGTTCTGCATCCCGAGCACGACGGCGATCTGTATTTCGTGGCCACCGGCGACGGCGGCCACGCCTTCGCGCAGACCTATGCCGGGCAGCTCAGGAACATCGCCGCCGCCCGGCGATAGAATGGGCGCGCGGGATACCCGCCGGCCTCTTGCGGCGGGCGGCAAGGGCGATTATATAGGCGGAAAACGAAGACCCACCTTGGCAAGGGTGGCCCTTAACGGGCCGCCTTTTTTATTGGCCTTTTTTTGGATTCCCATCGCGTGCAGGAAAATCGCCCGCAACATTCCGGCCTGGAGGGCCGCATTGCCGAGATCGTCGCCCCGCGGCTCGAAGCCATGGGCTATGAGCTGGTGCGCGTGCAGGTGACGGGGAAGGCAAACCCGGTCGTGCAGATCATGGCCGACCGCGCCGACGCCGCGCCGTTCACGCTCGCGGATTGCGAGGAGGTCTCCCGCCTGCTCTCCGCCGTGCTCGATGTCGAGGACCCCGTCGCCTCCGCCTGGACGCTGGAGATCAGCTCCGCCGGTATCGACCGGCCGCTGACCCGGCTCAAGGACTGGCAGCGCTTCGCCGGGCACGAGGCGAAAGCGGAACTCAACTTTCCCGGACCCGGCGGCCGGCGGCGCTTCAGCGGAATCATTCTCGCAGCCGAGGCGGAGGAAATCCGTCTCAGACTCGACTCCGGCGAGACCGTCACGCTTCCGCTGGCCGATATCAGGAAGGCCAAGCTGATCCTCACCGACGCGCTCATCGCCTTTACCACGCAACCGATCCTGACCAACTGACAAGGATTTCGACATTCATGGATACCGCCGTTAGCCGCCCCGAACTCCTGCTCGTCGCCGACGCCGTGGCCCGCGAAAAGCAGATCGAGCGCGAGGACGTTCTGGAAGCCATGGAACAGGCCATTCAGAAAGCCGGCCGCGCCAAATACGGCCACGAGAAGGATATCCGCGCCACCATCGACCGCAAAACCGGCGATGTCCGGCTCTCCCGCTGGACCGAGATCGTCGAGACGGTGGAGAACGAGGAAACGCAGATCCCCTACGCCATTTCCAAGAGATTCGCGCCCGACAAGGAAATCGGCGATTTTCTCGTGGACCCGCTGCCGCCGATCGATTTCGGGCGCATCGCCGCGCAGACCGCGAAGCAGGTGATCGTGCAGCGCGTGCGCGAATACGAGCGCAGCAAGCAGTACAACGAGTTCAAGGACCGCGTCGGCGAGATCGTCAGCGGGGTCGTGAAGCGCACGGAATACGGCAATCTCATGGTCGATCTCGGCCGGGCCGAGGCGCTCCTGCGCCGCGACGAGACGATCCCGCGCGAGAACCTGCGCAACGGCGACCGTGTGCGCGCCTTCATCTACGACGTCCGGGAGGAGCCGCGCGGCCCGCAGATCTTCCTCTCGCGCACGCATCCCGGCTTTCTCGCCAAGCTCTTCGCGCAGGAGGTGCCGGAAATCTACGACGGGATCATCGAGATCAAGGCGGTCGCGCGGGATCCCGGCTCGCGCGCCAAAATGGCCGTGATTTCACGCGATCAGTCGATCGACCCGGTCGGCGCCTGCGTCGGCATGCGCGGCAGCCGGGTGCAGGCCGTCGTCGCCGAATTGCAGGGCGAAAAGATCGACATCATTCCCTGGTCTCCCAATGTCGCCACCTTCGTCGTCAACGCGCTGGCGCCCGCCGAGGTCACCAAGGTGGTGATGGACGAGGAGGCCGGGCGGGTGGAGGTGGTGGTGCCCGACAGCCAGCTCTCGCTGGCCATCGGGCGGCGCGGCCAGAATGTCCGCCTTGCCTCGCAGCTCACCCGCTGGGACATCGACATCCTCACCGAGGCCGAGGAATCGGAACGCCGGCAGGAGGAATTCCGCCGCCGCACCGGCCTGTTCGTGGAGGGGCTGGACGTGGACGACATGATCGCCGGTCTGCTGGTGGCCGAAGGCTTCGAGACGATCGAGGATCTGGCGATGACGCCTCCCGACGAGCTTGCCGCCATCGAGGGCTTTGACGAGAGCATCGCGGCCGAGCTGCTGCGCCGGGCGGAGACGGCGCTCGCGAAACACGCGGGCGAACTCGAAGCCCGCCGCGTGGAACTCGGCGTATCCGACGAAATCGCCGCCTTCGAGGGCTTAAGCGCGAAAGACCTGGTCACGCTCGGCGAGAAGGGCGTCAGGACGCTCGACGATCTCGCCGATCTCGCCGGCGACGAGCTGGTGGAAATCCTCGGCGCCGACGCGATGACGGAAGAAGCCGCGAACGAAATCATCATGGCCGCGCGCGCCCACTGGTTCGAGGGAGAAGCAGGCGACGCGGCCCGATGATCTCCCCTTAACGGACGCGGATTCCGACCCGCGCGCCGGGCCCTTGCGCCGCTGCCTCGTCACCCGCGAGAGCCAGCGGCGCGAGACCATGCTGCGTTTCGTTCTCGGACCCGGGCGGGAGGTGGTGTTTGACGCGGCCGCAACCCTGCCCGGCCGTGGGATGTGGTTGAGCGCGCGCGGGGTTGTGATAGAACAGGCGCTTAAATCGCGGGTGTTT
>JAJYAF010000183.1 GCA_021779655.1 Pseudomonadota bacterium | reverse complement strand
CGCCGATCTCGCGAACGGATTGCTGGACCCGCGAGCAAGCTATGACTGAGCCTGTCATGATCGCCACGCCGCCGGCCATGCCCGCGGCCCCGTTGGCCCAGGCGCTTCGTTGGAATCCGGGCCGGGCCACTTTGGCCGCCGGGCTTGCGCTGGCCGGTTTTGTCCTTTGCATCGGCTTCGCCGGTCCCTTCCTGTATGGCGTCGATCCGTTCGCCATTCACCCCGACCACGCTTTGCAACGGCCAACCATCGCCTTTCCTCTCGGCACGGACGCGCTGGGGCGCGATGGCATGGCATTGCTGTTCTCCGGCGGGCTGGCCACGCTCGCGGTCTCATTGCCGGCGGCGGCGCTCGCGTTTCTCGTCGGCACGGCCTATGGCCTTGTCTCCGGGCTTGGACCGTCCTGGCTCGACCGGCTGATGATGCGGCTCCTGGATGCCATCCTCGCATTGCCGAGCCTGATCGTGCTGCTGTTCTTCGCCTCGCTCGTCACGCTTGGAAACGGCTCGCTCATTTTGCTGCTTGGGTTCATTTCATGGCCCGCGCTGGCCAGGCTCGTGCGCAACGAAACACTGGCCCAGAAAAATCGCGAATTCGTTCTCGTGAGCGAGCAGTTCGGCGCTTCGAAGTTTTACGTGGCGCGGCGGCATTTGTTGCGCGTGATGGCGCCCATTCTGGTGGTCAACGGCACGTTCATGGTAGGCGATACGATCTTTGCGCTATCCGCTTTAAGTTTTCTCGGGCTTGGCGTTCAGCCGCCGCAAGTGAGTTGGGGCAGCCTGCTGGAAACCGGGCTCGACATTATTGCCATCGATCCGTGGTGGCTGATTCTGCCGCCGGGTATCGCAATCTTCTCGGCCTTGCTCGCCACTTCGCTCATCGGACAGGCATTGCTGGCGCGGTGGACAAGCCGCCGATGACAGACATTCTGCGCACCGAAAATCTCACGGTTTCGTTACGGCGCGGCCAGGCGCTTGTTCCGGTGCTGGATCACCTGGACCTTGCCGTGAAGCGCGGCGAGATGCTTGCGCTGGTGGGCGAAAGCGGCTCGGGCAAAACCATCGCGGCCATGGCGCTTATGCGGCTGCTACCGCGCGGGGCGTGGATGACAGGCGCCGTCTGGCTCGATGGAACGGACCTGCAAACGCTTAACGAAGCCGGAATGCGCCGCGTGCGGGGCCGCGAAATCGGCATGGTCTTTCAGAACCCGCTGGCGGCGCTCAATCCTTCGCGCGGCGTCGGTATCCAGATCGAGGAGGCTTGGCGCGTGCATCGGCAAGGCAGCCGAAGCGCCGCAAGAAGCCGTGCGCTCGACCTGCTTGGCGAAGTGGGAATCCCGAACCCTTCCGCCCGCATCGACGATTACCCGCACCAGTTTTCCGGCGGCATGCGTCAGCGCGTCATGATCGCGATGGCGCTGGCCTGCGAGCCGAAACTGCTCGTCGCCGATGAGCCCACCACCGGCCTCGATCCCCTGATCGCGCGGCAGATCATGGCGTTGATCGCGCGGCTGCAACGGGACCATGCCATGGGCGTGCTGTTCATCACGCATGATTTCTCCGTGGTGGAAGCGCATGCCGATGCGGTCCAGGTGCTCTATGCCGGCCGTACCGTGGAACGCGGCCCCGCGCGGCGGTTTTTTCTTCATCCCCGCCACCCGTATAGCGAGGCGCTGCAAAGCGCGATACCGCGGCTTGGCCAGGGAAAGCTCAAGAATATTCCCGGCGGGCTGCCCGAACCGGAAACGAGGCCGCCCGGCTGCCGTTTCGCGCCCCGCTGCGCCCTGCGGCAACCCGAATGCGAACGCGCCTATCCCGCCGAAAACCGCGCCGGTGAAACCGCCGTTGCCTGCCTGTTTCCCTTGTCCAACAATCCGCCCGCGCCCGCGCCGGTGCTCTCCCGCAAGCCGGCCGCCGCGCCGGGTCCACCCTTGCTTGAGGTTTCAAATCTTACCGTGCACTACCAGGGCGGTAACCGCCTGCTGCGGCGCAAGGAAGGCTTTACCGCTCTGCACGACATTTCCCTGCGGCTTGGCCGGGGCGAATGCCTCGGCGTGGTGGGCGAAAGCGGCTCCGGAAAGTCAACGCTCGGACGTGCGATTCTGCAAATGCAGCCGTACGGCGGAAGCATCGTTCTGGAAGGCCATGAACTAAGCCGGCTGCGCCCGGGCGAGCGAAGAAGGTTACGGCGGAAAATCCAGGTCGTGTTTCAGGACCCCCGGGAATCGCTCAATCCGCGGCTTCGCGTGGCGGAAGCAATCGCCGAACCGCTCCTTCTTATGCGCCTTGCGCGAAAGGCGCATATTCCGGCGATGGTGGCGGAGCTGCTCACGCGGGTTGGCTTGAACCCCAGGATTGGAGACCAATATCCCGGAAACATTTCGGGCGGTCAGGCGCAGCGTGTGGCGATCGCGCGCGCGCTTGCCGCGCAGCCGGATATTATCGTGCTGGACGAACCCACCTCGGCTCTGGATGTTTCCACCCAGGCAATGCTTCTAAATCTTTTGAAGGATCTCTCACAAGAAAAAAAACTATCTTATATTCTCATCAGCCATGATTTTGCCGTGGTAAATTACATGGCGGACAGAATCGTCGTGCTGAAGGCCGGGAAAATCGTGGAAATGGCAGATTCCGCCAGCCTTATTCTTTCGCCGCGAAATACCTACACCAAGGCGCTGGTGGCGGCGGCGCCACATTTGCATAGCGTAAATCCACAGGCTCAGGGCGGAGACGCTTTTGCCCAAACGTAATTTTAACGGAAAGGAGAACGAAGATGAGCGAAATAATACGACTGCTGGTTCTCACGGGGGGTCTCTTGGAGATCATGCCGATCCTGCTCATCATCACGCTCGCGGTTTCCATTGAGCGGTTATGGTTCCTGAACCGCGTGCTCCGGCAGGGGCGCGACCTGCACAAGCAGTTGCGGCAGGTTCCATTTCGCAACACGCAGGGGCTGCAGGAAATCGCGGCGCATGCTGGAAATACCTTGCAGGGTCATCTGATCGCCACCGCCCTGGCTTCCCGGGGAGAGAACGCGGAGGAGATGGATGCTCATCTTGAGGAGGAAATTCTGGACGCTATTCCGGCCATTGATCGTGGACTTTGGATTCTCGATACCTCTGTCACCATCGCGCCGCTGCTTGGATTGTTTGGCACGATCATCGGCATGATCCAGGCCTTCAACGTCCTTTCCTCCAATGGCGGTCCTTCGAAGGTAACCGGCGGCATCGCCGACGCGCTGGTCTCAACGGGCGCCGGTCTTCTGATTGCCATCATCGCCGTGTACTTCGTCAACTATTTCAATTCGCTCGCGCGCAAGATCATGCGGCAACTGGAACTGTTCAAGCTGATCCTGATCAATCGCATCCACAGCAACGGGCTGGGCGAGCCGGCGGAAGCGGCGCCACGGAAAGAAACGTTTCCGTCGGCCAGGCTCACCCCGGCGGGAGTGTAAGCATGCGCATCAAACGCAATTTCCTGGAACGCGAGCGTCCTCGGCTCGAAATCGTTCCGATGATCGATATCATGATGTTCCTGCTGGTATTTTTCGTGATGATCGTTCTGCGGATGATCCCGGATTCCGGCGTGACGCTTTCCCTACCCGGCGCCTCGACCGCGCAGCAACTGCCTCATACCGAAGTGCTGGTCGCCATCGACGCGCAGGGTGTGCTGCATGTGAAGGACCAGACCATGACGCCGGACGCGCTTTCGGCCTATCTCGCCCAGGTGAAATCCACCCACCAGACAGACGTGATCGTGGCCGGGGACAAGGGCACCAAATTGCAACAACTGATGAATGTGATGGATATCATTCGCAAGGACGGGATTACCGATATCGGCATCGCCACCAAAACCCAGTAACGCGCCGTCAGCCGGGGATTGATCGGCCGCCCATCTGCGCGGCGAGGGTTGCGCGCCGCGCCTGCCCGGACCTGCCGTAGCCGGGCATCTGGTTCCGATCGCGGGACGGTTCGGCGGCTTTCGCGCAACCCTGGCCCATCCTAAGTATTGTCTGGCCCCGCCATTTTTGGTAGCCTCTCCAAAACCGCGGAGGAGCGGCCATGACCACTGAACTCGCAATGAACCTTATCCGCCGGCAGAATCTGGGTGACGCGCTTCGGCGCGCCGCCTTCGCCGTGCCGGACAAGCCGGCGGTGATCTTCTACACGACCGAGGGCGCCAGCCGCACGATCACCTATGGCCAGTTGAATGCGCAGGCCTGCTCCATGGCCCAGACCCTGCTTGCCCGGGGCATCCGCCATGGCGACCGTATCGTTATTTTGTCGCGCAACAGCATCGAGTTTCTTATCGTCAGCTTCGCGCTGCATAAAATCGGCGCCTGGGCGGTGCCGGTGAATTTCATGCTGCCGCCGGCCGATGTCCAGCATCTCATTCAATTCTCCGAGGCGCGCTGGGTCTTTGTCGAGGACGCGCAGGCCGCCAAGGTCAGCGCCATCGCCGACGCCATTTCCTGGGTCGAGGCCTTCGTGCAGATCGGCAATGGCACGCCGCTGCCCGCTGGCTGGCTGGAATTCGACGCGTTGCTCTCCGCGCCGGCCGAGGAGCCGGAGATCCACATCGAGACCGATGACGTCGCCACGCTGCTCTTTACCAGCGGCACGGAATCCGCGCCCAAGGGGGTGATGCTTTCGCATGCGAATTATTGCGCCGCGCATCTGAGCTGGTCCTTCAATTTCCATCTGGCCGAGCAGGACCGGTTTCTCATTACCATTCCGCTCATTCATATGGCGGGCTATCTGTTCTCGACGCTCTGCCTCGCCAACCGCGCCACCATCGTGATGACGCAAACCCCCCAGCCGGCGCAGATGATCGAGCTGATGGCCCGCCACCGCCTGACCGGCACCGCCTTGCCGCCCACACTTTACGTGGCGCTGCTCTCGCAGCCCGGATTTCGCACCAGCGATCTCACCAGCTTGACCAAATGCCTGAGTTGGGCATCCACCATCCCCAAGGCGATGGTGGATGGCTGGCGCTCCGTCGCGCCCAATCTGCGCTTCTTCTCCGGCCAGGGGATGAGCGAGTCCACCGCCGCGATCCTCACCGGCGGCTTCTTCGGCGATTGGACCGATCTGCCCAATGGCGACGGCCGATGGGTGGGCCGCGCCTGCTCCTTCGGCGTCGATGTCCGGCTGGTGGACGATGAGGACAGGGATGTCCCCGTCGGCGAGCCGGGCGAGCAGATCGTGCGCGGGCCGATCATCATGAAAGGCTATTACAAGAACGAGGAGGCCAATCGCCGCGCCTTCCGGGGCGGCTGGTTCCATACCGGGGACGTGCTGATCCGCGACGCCGAAGGCAACTACTTCTTCGCCGACCGGGTGAAGGACATGATCAAGACGGGTGGCGAGAATGTCTACTCCCAGGAAGTGGAGAGCGTGCTCGGCACCCATCCCGAGGTGATGCAATGTGCCGTCTTCGCCGTGTCCGACCCCCATTGGGGC
>JAJYAF010000182.1 GCA_021779655.1 Pseudomonadota bacterium | reverse complement strand
GCACGCCGGGGAATCCCGCCTCGCGGATCGCCGCGGCATCGGCTTCGCTCACGGCGATGAGACGGCGGCAGAAGCCGGCCGGCGCAAGTTCCCGCGCCACCGCCAAGCTTAGCGTGTCCAGGCTTAGCGTTTCCAGGCTTAGCGTTTCCAGGCCCGGCGTTTCCGGAGTCTCTGTTTCCAGGTCCAGGGGTTCCGCGGTTAGCGCCGCCTTGGCGGCGTCGCGCTTCGCCGCCACCACCTCCGTATCGAGAACGATACGATCGACCGGCAGGTCGCGCCTGCACCGCGCCAGCGCCCCCGCCAGCGCCGCCGCGTTATGCGTCCGGGCGATCCAGATCGCATCGAAACATCCGCGACGCTCCGCCGCGAATTGTTCGAAACCGGCCAGCTCGCGGTCGTGGATTATCTCGACCGTGTCGGGAAAATCGCGGTGGATTTCGGCCGCGTCCTCGCCATGTAGCCGGATCGGGAAAACCGTTACCTGGTGGCCGAGTGCCGCCATGGCGGCGACGATGTCGTTGGAGCGGGTATAGCCCGAACCCAGGTGGCGCAGCGGCAGCCGGTCCTCGATGAATAACAGCCTGCGCGGCTTGTCCCGGCTCCGGTATCCGCGTCCCGCATCCGGCCTGGGCGAGCGCGCGGCATGAACCATGCCCGCGCGGCGGGGCGGTTTCGTTTGCAGAAAGCCCGCATGTTTGGCCGCGAAAATCGACCGGTTGCGCGCCATCTGCGCAGTTGCCGAAACCGTATCGCTGGAGGAATGTTCACGATGGATCACGGTGATCGCGGGATCGTACAGCACCTTGTATCCGGCGGCGGCGATTCTCAGGCACAAATCCGCATCCTCGTAATAGGCGGGCGCGAAACGCGGGTCGAAACCGCGCAGCGCCCGCAGCAGCGGCGTCCGCACGCCCAGAAACACGCCCGAGCAGAAATCCGCTTCGCGGACGAAATTCGCCTCCGGCCGGTTCGGGTCCTCCCCGCGCAGATAGCCCTGGCTTGAGCCGTCGCGCCAGAGGATGCAGCCGGCTTCCTGCAACACGCCGCTGGCGCGCAGCACCTTGGCACCCACGGCGCCGGCGTCCGGGTTGGCGGCGAACCGCCGCAGCAACGCGGCCGTTGCGCCGCCATGCAGCAGGATGTCGTTGTTCATGAACAGCGTAATGGGCGCCAGCACCCCCGCCATTGCCGCGTTGCATCCGGCGATGAAGCCCGCGTTATCGGCAAGCCGCAGCAGCCTTGCCCCCTTCACGTAGCGCTCGATATGGCGCGTCGCATCGGTCGAGCCGGAATCGACCAGCAGCAGGTCGATCCCTCCCGGATGAGCGGTGTGCAGGGAATCGAGCGCCGCGAGCGTGAGATCGAACTGGTTGTGCAGCACCACGATAACGCTGATCTCGGCCGGCCGGGTCAGGCGGAAATCCAGCCCCTGGCGGGCCAGCAGCGGCCGCAGGGCGCGGGCGCGGGCGCTGAACAGGGCTTCGGCGCCGGTTTCGTCCAGCGGGTGTTGCTCCGCCTGCTTCCGGTCCTGCGCGATGACGAAGCGCGCGAGAACATTGCGCTCCGGCTCTGGCCCGTGCGGCGGATGCTCCAGATGCCGGGCGGGATTGAAGGAGCGGGAGGGTAGCCGGCCCTCCGCCGCGCCATAGCGGACATAATGCAGCAGCGGGTCCATGCCGGCCTCCGCCACGTCGGTATATGCCGCGAGATACCACGGCGCGTCGAACAAGCCGGAGGCGGCGATGGTGGCGATATCCTCCCGCTCGGCCGCTGTTGCGCCAGGCGGGATGTCGCGGTCGCGGCCTGAAACGTCGCCCTGCACGATGGAAACTTACCTCGAAATTCGGAGCCTTCCGATTTTCCAGGGAAACACGTTAAAAAGCCGCTAATCGGGAATCCGGATCTCACGCCTTCCAGGCCGGTTGCGGCTGAAACAGGGTCACACCCTGCTCGGTGGCGATCCCGTGAAGTTTCAGATCATGCGCGCCGCTCGGGACATCGGGAAATTCCTGCGCGGCGAAGGCGCAGCCCAGGCGGAAGGCTTCAGGCAGCCGCATGAAGGTGCGGTCGTAATAGCCGGCGCCGTAGCCCAGCCGGTTGCCGGCCGCGTCGAAGGCGAGCAGGGGCGTGAGAATGAAACCGGGAACCAGCTCTGGCCCGGGCGGGTGGCGCGTGCCGTGGCGTCCGGCAAGCAGGGCGTCATCCACATTCCATTTGCGGAATGTGAGCGGCTGGCCGCGCCCGGGCGTTACCGGCAGAACGATCTCATATCCGGCGGCGGCCAGCACATGGAGCAGCGGGCGGATATCGATTTCATGGGGCAGGGGCCAGAAGCCCGCGACGATGGCGCCGGGCGGGGGCGGGCAATCGCGCAGCACGTGCCGGGCGAGTTCGCCGCCCAAGGCCGGATCGCGCCCATTGCGCAGCGCGATCGCTTCCGCGCGCATCGCCGCCTTCCGCATCGCGAGGTCAAGGCTCATGGCACAGCCCGTGCGAACCCTTTTCTTGGCGGGGCGGAGCCGCCATGGCCGTTGGCGTATTACATCCTCCCAAGGCCTGCTTGTGCAGGTGGGCACCAGTTACCGAGGCCGCAGCCCCGGCAGAGCCAGTTCCCGAGGGAGATGCTTAACGGCCCTGGGGATGTTGTGCCTGACGTACCGGGCAGCTCCGCCGGCTATTTTAGACTTCCGCGAGGTCCGCTGCAATCTCTTCCGCCCGCGCGGTGAGCCGGCGCAGCCTGGCGCCCGCTTCGGCGTCGGGTTTTTCACCTCCCGCCACCGCCTGGTCCCGGCCTTCGGTCTGCGCCCGTTCCAGCGCGCGCCGCGTGTCGTGCAGTTCGTCCGCCAGCAGCAGGGCGGCCAGCATCAAAAGCCGGGCCTCGCCGGATTGGCCGCCCAGCCCCTTTATCCTGGCGATGCGCTGTTCGATCTCATCGGCCATGATCTCCAGATGGGTCTCCTGCCCATCCTCGCAGCCGACGGTATAGGCGTAGCCGTTGATACGGATGGTCATCTGCGCCATTACTCGACTCCATCGTTTGAGGGGTCGAACGTGGGCGATTCCAGCCCTTTTCGCAAGCCGTCGATTAGTAAATCGAGCGAATTCAGCAGCTCCTGCCGGTCGATTTCCGCGGGCGCGCCGAGAGGCTGGCTGCCGGGGTTGCTGCCAGGCGGGCTGGCCGGCGGGCTGGCCGGCTGGCGCGGCTCGCGAAGGTATTCGCCGATGCGCTGCAATGCGGTTTCCAACCGCTGCAACGTCTCGGTTTCTGTTTCGGATTCTGTCATCATTCCCCATCCTATGGCACAGGCTCGTTCGTCTGGCACGCGGCCGCTCCGCCGGGCCCGCCCGCGGGCTGGCCGAAGCCATGAACGCGGCACGCCGCTCTTCCCGCCAACCCCGTGGCCGGCCGTGGCGAAGTTTACGCCGTTCATGCGCCGTTGCCCATCCGCCGCCGGGCTGAGCGAATGGATCTGCCGCCGGCGGTAATCGTCCATGGGCTTGCGGATGCGCGGCTGGCGCTGGCGCAGGCCCGGCCGGTGACGCTGCTTTCCGCCCCCGGCGCGGCTTGCCATGCCGGCTGCCTGTGGTGGCATTCGCTGCTGCGGGCGTCGCAAACACCCTATCTCGCCCTGCTGGACTGTGCCGATTCGCCCGGCCGGGCATTGGAGGCGCTGCGGATGGGCCTGAAGGGAATCGTGCTCGGCTGCGATGCCGGACTGTTCACGGCGGTTTTGGAACCGGCGGCGATTTATGGCGCGCTGCTGCTGCCCAGGGCGCCCCCCGCGCTCGACCTCGCCGCGCGCGGGGCCGCCCGTGGGCTGCCGGCCTGGCTGGCCGGCGGGGCCGCAAGCCCGGCGATCCCATGATCTGGCAAAATCGGCGGTTCGGGTGGTTCGGGCGGATTCCAGCCGATTTTCGCGGGAAATCGTCTGCCGCCCGCCGGCTCGCGGATGACAGCGCCGGCCCGATAAGTTAAACGCAGGCGCGAGATCAGGCGGAGATGAAAATGCGGGTAAACCAGCGTGTCAGGAAAATTCTGGCCAATTATGAAAGCGACAACCCGGGCACCAAGGCCAACCTCGCCCGCATCCTCATGGAAGGAAAGCTGGGCGGCACGGGCAAGCTGGTGATCCTGCCGGTGGATCAGGGGTTCGAGCATGGTCCGGCCCGTTCCTTTGCGCCGAACCCTGCGGCCTATGATCCGCATTATCATTTCCAGCTCGCGATCGATGCCGGGCTTTCCGCCTATGCCGCGCCGCTTGGCATGATCGAGGCGGGGGCGGACAGCTTCGCCGGCGCGATCCCGACGATTCTGAAAGTGAATTCCTCGAACAGCCTGGCCACGGAGAAGGACCAGGCGATTACCGCCTCGGTGAACGACGCGCTGCGGCTGGGCTGCTCGGCCATCGGCTTCACCATTTACCCGGGCAGCGAATATGCCTTCGAGCTGATGGAAGAGATCCGTGAAATGGCGGAGGAGGCGAAGGCCGCCGGGCTTGCCGTTGTCATATGGTCCTACCCGCGCGGCCCCAATCTGGACAAGGCGGGCGAGACGGCGTTCGATATCTGCGCCTATGCCGCCCATATGGCGGCGCTGCTCGGCGCGCATATTATCAAGGTGAAGCCGCCGAGCGCGCATGTCTCGCTGGAGGCGGCGAAGAAGGTGTATGAAAAGATCGACGGCTCGACGCTCGCCAAGCGGGTTGCGCATGTGGTGCAATCCTGCTTCGGCGGCAAGCGCATCGTGGTGTTCTCGGGCGGCGAATCGAAGGGCCTGGACGGGCTGTATGAAGAAGTCCGTGGCCTGCGCGATGGCGGGGCAAACGGCTCCATCATCGGCCGCAACACCTTCCAGCGCCCGCGTGAGGAAGCGCTGGAGATGCTGGGCAGGATCATCGAAATCTACAAGGGCAGTTTCTGACGCATGGCGGCGGGGTGCGGGCTCTACCTCATCACCCCGCCCGAGCTGTCCGCCGATTTCCCGGATCGGCTCGCCGCGGCGCTGGATGCGGGCGACGTGGCGGCGGTGCAGCTGCGCCTTAAAAACGCCTCGGACGATACGCTCAAACGGGCGGTCGACCGGCTGCTCCCGGTTGTGCAATCGCGCGGCGCGGCGTTTCTGCTCAATGACCGTCCGGAGCTTGCGGTACGGCTTGGCTGCGACGGCGCGCATGTCGGCCAGACCGACATGCCGGCCAGGGCGGCGCGGAAGATCCTCGAAAACCTCACGCTCGGCGTGACCTGCCATAATTCCCGGCACCTGGCGATGCAGGCGGGCGAGGACGGGGCGGATTACGTCGCGTTCGGCGCGTTTTTCCCCAGCACCACCAAGGAGCCGCCGGCCATGGCGGAAATCGGAGTGATCGAATGGTGGGCCCAGATGATGGAGATCCCCTGCGTGGCCATCGGCGGGATCAATGCGGAAAACTGCGCGCCGCTGGTGCAAGCGGGCGCCGATTTCCTGGACGTCGCGG